>JAGYMU010000127.1 GCA_018399995.1 Halanaerobiales bacterium
TCGCGCCAACAGATCGCTCCTCCCCGTTTTAATTATTTTGGAAACAAAGCGTATATTTGGTTATCAAGTTCACCTAATAATACCATTGCCAAGCAAGTTGTTTTTAACTATAACTCAGCAACTATAGGTTATCATAGTTTAGACAAGAATTATGGTGCTTCTATTCGTTGTCTTAAAGATGAACCAGTTTTGTTACAGTATTTTAATGTAAATTATATTGCTGGTAATGGTGGCAGTATTTCTGGCGATACTTCTCAGTTAGTTCTATTTGGAGATGATGGGACGCAAGTTAATGCTAGCCATAATGTGGGTTATCACTTTGTTGATTGGAGTGATGGCGAAATATCTTCATCTAGACAGGAAACTAATGTAATTGAAGATATAGAGTTAACGGCTAATTTTGCTATTAATGAATATACTGTTAGTTTTGATGGTAATGGCAATACGGGGGGAACTGTGCCCACTGATATTATAGTTAATCATGGAAGTAGTTTTGTGATGCCGGAGGCAACGTTTGATAAGTTGGGGCATAATTTTCTCAATTGGAACACTCAACTAGATGGCTCAGGTCAAGCTTATTTACCCGGCGAGACTTACAATAATATAACTGATAATTTAACGTTCTATGCTCAATGGGAAATGGTAGCTTATGTATTGCAATATTCGGCTCAAGCAAATGGCCAAATTGTTGGAAGTAGTAGTCAAGTTGTGATGTTTGGTGGAAGCGGGGAAGAGGTTGAAGCTCAATCTACAGATCCTAATTATTATTTTGTTGGTTGGAGCGACAACGGATCTTTAGATAATCTTAGGAAAGATGAAAATGTAAGCACAAATATTACAGCTGAAGCTCAATTTCATACATGCGGAGGTGAATTTGAATACGCTGGAAGCACGTATTCAAGGGTTTTGATTGGTAGTCAGTGTTGGTTAGGTCAAAATTTAAATATCGGCACAAAAATACATCATACTTATTCGCAATCAAATAATGCTATTATTGAAAAATGGTGTATAAACAATCAAGAGAGTAAGTGTGATATTTATGGCGGCCTCTATCAATGGGGAGAGGCGGTTCAATATGTTAATGGTTCTTCAAATTCAACACATTGGAATCCTGACCCTTCTGAGCCCGTTCAAGGAATTTGTCCTGATGGTTGGTATATTCCTACTCTCAGTGATTTTGACACTTTATTGGTTTTTTTAGGCAGCAATGCTTCTCGTAAGTTGAAATCCTGTTTAACTCATAATCATCCAGACGGTCCAACTAGTGATTGTTATGTTAGTTCACCTAACAATGATCCAGTTTGGTGGAATTCTAGTTATTATGGTTGGGATAATTTTAATTTTTCGGCTTTGCCTGGTGGTCAGGTAACACATTATCAAACTTTTAGCAATGTGCGAAGCAATGCTTATTATTGGTTGTCAACTTTAAATAATTACCAATCGAGCAGGGCATATGGTTTTTCTATAGACAGAAATAACAATGTTTTGGATGATTTGAGACGTAAAGTATCTGGTCAATCAATTCGATGTATTCGAGATGAATAAACAGTAGTTTATTAAATTATGAAAAATTTAAAATATAGGTTATAATAAATATATGATTAATAATACAATTATTAAGAAGCATAAAAAAATTATTTTGATTACTGCTTTTAGTTTGCTGTTAATTTTAGTTCTAGTTTTTTATTTTTCTTTTACCAAGGAAATAGAAAAAATTGAGGAGCCAGATGATATAATTACTGATTATCAAGAGTCAACTCTTATCCCTATTAAATTTTTGTCAGATGATGAGTTGTCTGATTTAGGTTTACAAGCAGGCACCAGAGCTCAGATTATTAAAGATGAACCCCTGATTTACAAAATTATAGAGTCTGATGACGAAATAATTACTGATGTGGCTCCCCATTTACAAACGATAAGAGATAATAAATAATATAAATTTAAAGCTTATGTTTGATGATTTAAATAAAAAAAAGGGGGATGTAGAAGATATTTTTGCTGATACTGAGCAAGACAATGATTTGCAAAATAATGTTGAGAAAAGTGAAGAGGCAAAGGCGCCAGCTAATCCTCCACAAAACATTCCTCAAGAAGAAACAGATATTATTCAAGAAGAGCCTGATGATTTTGAGTCTGATAAAAAAAAGAAAATATTAAAAATCATTATTATTGCTGTTTTACTAATTTTAATATCAGTGGGCGCTTATTTTGCTTATAGTGCTTTTTTAAAAAATAATGAAGTAGAAATTAATGACGATAATTTAACTCTAGTAGAAAATGAAATACTAGATGAAAATGAAGAAGAAAGTTGGCCGGAGTTAGTAGATCCAGAGCTAATTATTCCCGAAGAAGAGGAGGAGGAAGTTATTGAACCAATAATTGAGGAAGAGCCAGAAGAGGAGGAAGAAGAATTAATTGACCCTATTTGGTTAGAGCGAATAGAAAAAATTAAAACCGGTAATTTAGATAGTGATAATGATGGTTTAAATGACATGACTGAAGATTTTATTGGGACTAATGCAAATAAAGTTGATACTGATGAGGATAGTTATATTGATTTAGAGGAAATTAAAAATGGATATAATCCTTTAGGGGAAGGCGAATTGGCTAATAATTTTTTAATTAAGTATTACCAAGATGAAAAGCTCGAATTTTTTTATCCTAGTCAGGCCGAAGTTGATGTAGATCGCAATAATGGAGCAATTGAATTATGGACAATTGCTTGGCCTTCAGCCGGTATTGTTGATTATCAAATAGGTATATATATACAAGAAAATATTTGGCAAGCAGATGTTTTTTCATGGTATGCCTCTCAATTTCCTAATGCAGGCAGAGTGGAAACTTCTCAAATTATCAATCATCCTAATTTAGGAGCAGGCATAATTGATGAAAATGGTTTAACAATTTACTTTACTTCATCAGATTATTCGGAAATTATGACTATTTCGTGGCAAGAAAAATTGGAATTAGAAGATTATAATATTATTTCTATTATTATGTCTGATTTAAAGATAAATAAATAATTATGAGTGATGAAAATACTAAAAATGAAGAAAAAAAAGAACCCGATAAATTATTGAAAGAGTTGGAGGGAGAAAAAATTGATGCCCAAGCAAAAAAAAACTTGGAGCAGGATATTATAATTCACCATATGCCTAGTGAGACTAGTTTAAGTGGGGTGACTTATGAGAGCATTGACCCTACAAGTGAAATTAAAGAAGAAAAATCTTTTAAAAAAGTTGGCTTGGCAATTATTTTGTCTGGCTCAGTTATTGTTTTAGCCTTAGTATATTTAGGTTATCGTTATGTTATCGAACCAGCTATGGAGCCCAGTGAACCCAGTGCTGTCATTACACCAGCTCCAGTTACTCCTCCGATTGAAGAAGAAAAAGAGGAGGAAGAAGTAGTTATTGTTGAAGAGGAAGAAGAGGAAGAAGAAACAGAGCCAATTGTTATTGAAGAGGAAGAAGAGGAAGAAGAGGAAATTTTACCAGAAGAAGAGGAAAGTTTAAGTTCCCTTTTAAATATTAATTTAGTAGATAGTGATAATGATGGTTTAAGTGATTTGAGTGAAGAATTTATTGGTACTGATAAAAATATGCTTGATACAGATGGTGACAGCTATGAAGATTTA
>JAGYMU010000128.1 GCA_018399995.1 Halanaerobiales bacterium
GATGGGATCCCGTTTTAACGGAGAATATACGCAATATTGCGTAATAACTAAGAAAAGGAGAAAAAAGTGATAGAAACATTAGAAGCATTAGAAGCAATAAAAATCCATGCTGACAACTACAGACATACAGCACAGGAAAGCCTTATTAGAAATACCCACATGAATGAACTTGTAGAAGGTGAATTTATTTTGCAGAGATATATAGATGCTGTGCTTGTAGATTTCATTAATTATATTGGTGTAAAACATGGAGTTGATTATGCACTCTATACTGACAATTTGAAGTAGTATTACACACAACAGAGTTACGCAATATTGCGTAATAACTAAGAAAAGGAAATAGATATGAGCAGACTAACAGATAAAGAAAAAGATAGGTTGTTAGAATTAGCATTACAAGAAGTAGAAGAATCTCATTATTCTCAAAGATTATATTTTGGTTTAAATAATGCGGAGGAAACAGAATTTGAAGTATTAAAAGATAAATATTCAAGAGATCAATGGGATAAATTTATGGAGTTAAATAAATGATCATCCAATTCTTTAAAAAAGATAAAGTTATCTATGAAATAGACGGTAAGCACGGCAGTTATGCTATCAATCATTACGGCTGGAAAGTTAAAACTGATAAAAAAACAAAAGAACCCGTAAAATATTGGGGGATAACTAAAACTGTTTATTATGGTAAAGTTTCACAATGTTTAAGATACATAAAAGATTGTAAAATTAGTGATAAAGATAAACAGGATATAAAAGGCGTTTTAAAAGAAATCAAAGAATTTTCAAAAGAAGTAAACAAAATTAAAGAATTTAAAAAATAGGAGAACGAAATGAGTAAAAGCAGATTTGCAGGCAAAGTAAAACAAAGTGTTAATAATCAGGATAAGAAGGATGTGTTTGGGTATATTAATTTACCAGAAAACATGGATTTTTTTGATCCTATGAAATGCAGACCCAAAGACAAAAATATTTGGACAGTGAAACTTGATTTTTTGCCTTATGAAGTAACCAATGAATTTCACCAGGATAAAGATACAGGAACCGGTGCGGCATTAGTTGGTGAAGCTTGGTTCAGGTCTATTATAATGGTTCACAATAATGTGAATAAAAAGAAAGAAATTTGTTTAAAAACATTTGGTAAGGCATGCCCTATATGTGATTATCAAAGGGATACCTTAGATAAAGGCGCAAAATGGAAAGATGTGGTACATCTTAAACCAAGTAAAAGAGATGTTTTTATTGTTGTACCTATTGATGATGAATATTATGAACAAAAACCTTATATTTGGGATATGAGCCAATATAATTTTTCAAGGTTACTACAAGAGGAATTGGCTGATACACCGGAAAATGAAGTGTTCCCTGATTTTGAAGAAGGATTAACCTTAAAAATCAGATTTTCTACAGGAGAATTTGTTACAGGAAATAAAACAATTAATTATCCCGAAACATCACGTATTGATTTTATTGAAAGAGAAAAACAGTATTCATGGGATATGTTAGAAGAAATGCCAAAACTTGATGATCTCTATATTGTAAAAGATTATAAAGACCTTGAAGCAGAATTTTTTCAAACTGAGCAATCTCATATTACTGAAGAACCTAAAGATGAAGAAGAGGAAACACCACAAAGAAAAAAGAAAACTTTGAATGAATGCCCTTACGGTCATACTTTTGGTGAAGATGCCGGCACTAAAGATGAATGTGCTGAATGTGATAAATTAGATGCTTGTTTGGATAATCAAGTTGGGTTTTAATTATGACTAAGTATAAAGGAAATAAAAAGGTTTTGGGGGTATTTTTACCCCCTAACCTTATTAATTGTCTTGATATTATTGCTTGTGGTTATCGAATGTCTAAGCAATCAGTTTTAGTTGAATTGGTTAAGAAAATTAGGTACAAGAACAGTAACAATGAATTGTATACTGAAAGTGCTGAAAAATTACTGAAAGAATTTAACAAGATTAAAATGAAGAAGTTATATTCTGAAACTTGGACTTTACCTAAACATATAAACCAGCATTTTGAAGATTGGAAAAATAATGTTTATCAAGATTTGATTAAAAAACATATTAATGAAGAAAGTGTAAAAAAAGTTATTGGTAAATTAGAGGAATTATGGCAAAATCAATGAAAGATCAATTAAAGGAAAGTGTCGATAAAAAACCTAAAAAGAAAAAAGAACTTGAAGGTAATATCGAAACTATGATTAGTACAGGTTCAACTTTGTTGGATTTGGCAATCAGTGGTGGCAGGGTAAGGGGAGGAGGATTACCGTCAGGAATATTATGTGAAATCTTTGGGCCAAGTGGATCAGGAAAGACTGTTTTATTAAGTGAAATAGCGGGTGCTATCCAAAGACAAAAAGGAACATTAATCTTTGCAGACCCCGAAGCTCGACTTAATAAATCCTTCGCTTCTATCTTTGATTTAAATATTAATGATATGGGTTATGAAATACCAGATACAGTACCAGAACTTTTTAAAGAAGTACATGATATGGATAGTAGTGAAGGTGTAATTAATGGAATTGTTGCTGATTCATTAGCTGCTTTATCTACCAATATGGAATTAAGTGATAAGGGTGATAAAATGGGTATGAGAAGGGCTAAAGAGTTTAGTGAAGAACTAAGAAAAGCCTGTAGAATTATCCAAAATAAAAATCTATTAATGGTATGTTCTAATCAAGTCAGAGTAAATCAAGACGGTGGGCCTTTTGCTCAGAAATATATTAGTCCAGGTGGTGAAAGTATTGGTTTTTATTCCAGTGTTAGATTAAGGACATTCAATCCAAGAAAAATAAAAGATAAAATTACTGTAGCAGGAAAAGTAGTTGAAAGAGTTAGTGGTGTTGAAACTTTAATAGAAGTATATAAAAATAGTGTGTGGGAACCCTACCACAAAGCAAGTATCGTGATCGACTTCCAATATGGTATTGATAATATCAGAACAAATTTACAATATTTGAAAGATTATACAAATACATCTGTTTATTCTATTGGTGATTTAAAATTAGATAGAAGTATGGAAAAATCTATTTTGATGGTTGAGGAAGATAACTTGGAAAGTAAATTAGAGAATGCAGTAATTGATTTATGGGAAGAAATACAAGAAAAATTTACTAAGAATGAAAGAAAACCAAAGAAGAGGAATTAATCATGGTATGGTATCTACTAAGTGGTTCAATATTCTGTTTTCTATTCATTGAATTGCTACGAAAAAACACTCCTGTAAATATCCCTGATGCTAATATTTATATGGCTGGGTTCATGGGATTTTTGACAGGTTTATTCTTAGCTTTTGTGGTTGAAATGTTATTGGCTGTTGGACATATTATTGGAGGGTTATTTTGAAAAAGAAAAGGATAAAAGTACAGTCAGCTAAAGCCAAAGGAAGAAATTTACAAAAATTAGTTTCTGAAAAAATATCTAAGTTAACTGGATTTGAATGGGGTAAGGATAAACCAATTGAATCAAGACCTATGGGACAATCGGGTACTGATGTTAGATTAGAACAAAGTGTATTAAAACAATTCCCTTATAGTGTAGAATGTAAAGCACAAGAGAAATGGTCAGTTCATAAATG
>JAGYMU010000129.1 GCA_018399995.1 Halanaerobiales bacterium
AAAGATAGTCCCGAAATACAAGTCATATTAGGTAGAATTCTTAATCTGCCGTGCGATAAAAAAGTGGCTCACCTCACAAAGAGGACGAGCCACCACCACAATAGACCTCATTTAATCTCCTGACTGTGACTTATTATAAGCCTCTTGAAGTCTCTCCATTTTCTCCTTAAATACCTTGACAGCCTTTTCTTGAAGCTCTTTGAAAAACCTGGCTTCATTGATAGACTCCAATATAGGACAACGCCAAGGGATAGTAATTCGTCCGCCTAACAAAGTTGGGTTTTTAAAACTACAAGGAATTCCACCTCCCATGGCAATCATCACCTCAACTCCCTCACTAAATGGACAAGCCGAACAGATTATTCCTTCGTATTCCTTTTGATAGTATCGTCGCTTCATCTTTTTATACCAATCCCAGTAATAAACTTTCCCAGTAGGAGCTGGAGGTTTTTCTTCTGTTTGTGGGCACTTGCTAGGTGGGATAACCCCGAATTTCTCCTCGATTTCTTCTACGAGAGTTTTTGAAAGCTCTTTGATTTCTTCAATCGCCTGATCAACTCTGCCTTCAGTATCAGTTATTCTACCATCAGCAAGATCATGATTCATATGCCAGGAGAATCCACCAAGGCCATCAATAGCTTCCCAATACTCCAGATCTGTCTCAGGATGATGATTAAGTTCCACGATCCCTCCTTTAGTCATAAAGATTTGAATCAACAAATAAAAGTATACATCTGAATACGAAATATGTCAATAACATTCCTCTTCCCTTTAAATTTCTTTAATTTACCTTTGTCATAGCACTCTAAAATACTAAGCGTTTTAGCATAACTCGCCAACAAATTCAAAACCTCTTTTGCCTGACACTGGAGTTCTTTCTTTACTAGTCTCACTCTCTAAAAAAGCAATTATATTCTGCAATTCCTGAAACTTTACTTTTGTCTCTAAGAGTCGCTTTTGGTTAATAGTATGCCCTTGAATAAGATAATCTTTAATCACCTTCGTCGCCCAAATTCTAAATCGAGTAGCTTGTTTAGAATTCACCCGGTAGCCAACCGAAATAATAGTATCTAAATTATAGAATTTTACCTGATATTTTTTACCATCTGATGCAGTTGTTGCAATTTTTGCAACAACTGATTTCTTATCTAACTCCTTATTGCTAAATATATTTTTAATATGACGTGAAATTACAGATTTATCTCTTTTGGCCAAGAATCAATTCTCTGGTGAGCATAATTTTTGTGCCGGCATATACGCCTATAACCCCAATTATTAATAACAAAAGATATTGTAGACATAGTAATAAATTGGTTCCATTTTTTATTTTAGTCAATCTGTTTTGTTGATAATTATCCCTGTATGTAAAAGCTCAACCGGTCTCCAATAAAATATAAAAGATGTTAGGGATTGGAAGAACAGCCTGTTTCCGATACTATCACCCATCTTTTCTACTATCTTCCGTTCAAGAGGTTCTCTGTAGAGAGGATTAAATATATTATACACATAAGCCGATTTACATATTACCGACAACCCAATATTTTTTGTAATTGGTTTAAAAACAAAAATATCAATTAAATGATCTAATGAAGGCGTAATAATCAGAAACATCAATAAAAATAAGACAACGCCCTTCTTCCAATGACTCCAGCTTATTAATTTAGTTAATTTGGTTGCTAAAAAGAATAATCCAAAAGAAATTAATATAATAATTAAAGGAGAGACGATGACTAAAAAGCCATAACCTCTCGCTGAATATAGAGAAGCAAATATAAAATAAAATAATTCAAACAACGATAAGGCCTTGAGCGCATCTAAGAATTTAATATTTCCATAAAAATTTTTAGCTAAAAAATGCCAAACCGGTATTTTAATAAGGAAAATTACAATAACATTTATAAATGCAAATAATAGAGCTGACATAAATTTATATTAATTACTTTATTTTACCACAAATTCCCTAAAACTTCACAATACAAAGATAGGATTCTAATCATAAAAACCCTTGATACACGAGGGTTTCTGTAAGATATTGGCGTCATCGGTCTAGAGCCGCCATCTTTCAAGCCCAGTAAGGGTTTCTGGGGAATTATTTTGATATGGAAATAATCCCTCTCGGTCTTCTATGTCTTATAAAAAAACTAGAGTTGACACCATTTTTCTTGACACCATTTTTCGACACCATTTTTCATCATCTACTAATAATATAAAGATGTGCAATCCAGTCACCATTTTCTTTAGTTTTAAAATCTCTTACAATAAAATGATTCTTTTTTAATAGTCGTTCTAATAATTTAATGTCTCCCATATTTGAAAAGCCTAAAATGATGTTTCCATCTGGAGCAAGATAATCACCAGCTTCTCTGAAAAACCTTTTTAGTGTCTCATAATTCTCATCTGATGTTCCCCTTTCCAAGATATCTTTTGGCTTATTTCCATGAAAGGGCGCGTTAAAAAAGATAGTATCGAATACTCCATTGACATTCTCAAATAAATCGGAAAGTATAACCTTAGCCTTTATCCGATGATTCTTAAAATTTTCTCTAGCATTAATAACGGCAAACTTATTTACATCAGTCGCAACAATATTTTTTGCTCCTTGTTGTGCAGCAAAAATAGAAATTATACCGCAGCCAGTTCCAATTTCTAAAAATCTCTTATCTTTTTGAATAGGCATCAGGGAGATAAAAATTTGAGCTGATCTATCATATTTTGGCGACATTACATAAGGTAAAATTTTTATTCTTTTACCCAAAATATTTGCAAAATAAGGTTTAGAATGCTGCCTAACTTTATTTAAATAATGATCTATTGTCGGATGCCTTAAATAACTCATAAATCAATAAGGTGTATTCCTGTTTTTTTATCTTATGTGAAATGGGGTCAGGAGCGATTAATTGTTGTTGGCGTCCTTGGTTTATAACCGTAATTGTTTCATTATATCACAAAACAAAACCTGTACACTACTGAAGTAGGCGCAGGCGACTTTCAATATAATATTAAATTTATTACAATGACGTCAAGGATTTGTGTGAATAACTTTGACACCTCTCGGTCGCCTATATTTTACCATAAAATAAGACAAATGAGACACTGTATTGAGATATTTAAGTGTCTTATCTTACCTTAAAGAAATTCTTTTTTAACTTATAATTTAGAAAGAGACTTGGTTCTCCTCTGTGTCATCATCTTCTATCTCTTGAACATTTTCTTCCTCAACCCCAATTTCTTTTTTTATTTCTTCAAATTCATTTTCTATTTCCGTTAATCTGCCCCTACTTTTTTTGATAAGAGCAGCCGCTTGCTTAACCTTTTCTAATCCTTTTTCAATGTCAACGTCTTCCTGTTGTTCAAACCAATCAACTATTTCGGAGAGTTCTTTTAAACTTTGACTGAGGTTTGTTTGCTTTGTTTCTTTTTCTGCCATATTTTTATTTATTATTTATATCTTTGACCTTTGATTTAATAATCCCATCAGAAATTTGAACATCTATTTGGTCTTCTATCTCAAGATCTTTTACACTTTTAATAAGCGATCCTTCTCGCC
>JAGYMU010000013.1 GCA_018399995.1 Halanaerobiales bacterium
TTTGAAGTACATCAATATTCCCTTCCCGCATTACAAGTTTAGCCGTCTTATGTATGGCACCCTTTTTACCCAATTTCTCAGAAGTCGAAACCAATTTAATTTTAATATCTGTCATTAGATAAGGCTTAGAAAGAATATTACGGGCTTCTTTGTAAATATTATCAACTGTAAGATCATTTTGTACTACTTCAGGAACTATTTCACTGTCTGATAAAATATTGGGCATACCGAAATAATCTTTCTTATAAAATAGTTTAGCAATTTGATAGGTTAGATTGCTGGTTTTATATATAATCACCATAGGTGTATTTAAAATCATTGCTTCCAAAGTTGCTGTACCAGAAGTAACGATAGCAAAACGAGACAACTTTAAAACAAGGTGGGTATGGTCTTTTACAACCTTCACCTTAATCGGATGTTTGATCAAAATATCTTCAATTAAATCAGCCAACTTTAAATTTGCTGCAGGTATGAAAAAAACATAATTGCTATTATCCTTCTTTAGTTTAAGAGCTGTTTCAATCATGAGGGGAAGCAGTTTTCTGATTTCCTCTTTTCTGCTACCCGGCAGTAAAGCAATAGGAAATTCATTATCCTTAATTTCAAAGATTTCATTTAGTTCAACATTATCCAGATTAACATCAATTTTATCTACTAAAGGATGCCCCACAAAAACAGTTTCAGCACCCTTGGCTCGATATATATCTCTTTCCATGGGAAAATTCGCTGCTATTACGGCACCATATTTGGCCATTTTTCTTGCTCTCCATTCACCCCACAACCAGGCTGAAGGAGGGAAATAATCTACAACGGGTATGCCTAATCTTGCACCCATTTTAGCCATCTTAATATTAAAACCAGAAAAGTCAATCAAAAAAAATACATCAGGTCTCCTTTCCTGGGCAGCATTTTTTAAAATATCATAATTATGTTTATGTACTTTGTAATTTTTTATTGCTTCTAAAAATCCAATAGAGTTAATTTCAGTCGGATCAATAATTATTTCCACAGATTGTTCTTTCAATCTATCTGAACCCATACCAAAGAATTCTACCACGGGATTAAGTTTTTTTATCTCTTCAACAACCTCTGCTGCCCTCTGGTCACCTGATAATTCACCAGTTACAACCATCACTTTACTGGACATTTTAAACCTCCTCCGGTGATATAGATATTATAGATAAATTAGCCCGATCAGCTAATTTAATAATTTCCCTTTGATTAATGATTAAAATCTTTTTGCTCTCTAAAACGAGACCTTTTGCATTTATAAAAATCAAATTTCTAATTGTATCTAAACCTATTGTAGGAATATCGAAACGGAAATCATGTCTGTCTTTACTCACTTTAGCCATAACAGTACCTTTTTTAACCAAGCTGCCTGCTCTCTTAATGGTCAGATCCGTACCTTCCAGAGCTTCAACAGCTACTACAGCTTTATCTTTAGTCAATATAGTTTGTCCGATGTTTAAGTTGGCAATTTCCTTCGCTTTTTGATAAGCATACTGCATCTCTTTTTTCAATTGTTGATCAGGTTCAATATTATTAATTTGACCACTATTAACTAAAAAATCATCCATAAATATCCTCTGATCTAAAACTTCTAAGTTTTCTTTATTAAATTCCTCAACTATTTTTGCTAATATAGTATGATCTTCTAAATCTTGAAGCTTCAAAAATAACAAATTAAATCTTTGATCAAAATTATTTTTTTTAAAAAGATGCTTTTTATCCACTTTACCCAACATTATTATTTTATCTAAATTATAATTTTTCATCTTCTTAATTAGTCTATCCAACTGGGTTAAGTTTAAATAATCTGCCGTATAAGCATAACCAGCGATATTTGCGCTGTATTCTTCATTAATCAAAAAGGCGTGTACCCTCACATCTTTCTTATTGGCTTTTTTAATCCAAAGTAGTGGTAATTTTCCATATCCAGCTATCAGTCCTACTTTTTCCATAACAATTACACCTTTCTAACGACAAATACCCCTTTTCACATTTCTTAAAAATCTTAAAAAGTATTCTATATTTTGATCTGCATTCAAGGTATTATCCATTTCCATAATTGCTTCATCTATGTTCAAATCAGATCTGTATAATATCTTGTATGCCTTTTTAATTTCTCTTCTTACTGCAGGTTTTATGCTGTTTCTTCTTAAGCCAATTACATTTATGCCGGAAACCTGAGCAGGATGTCCATCCACAATTATATAAGGTGGTACATCTTTTAACACATTAGAGTGTGCCCCCACCATAGATATTCTACCAATTCTAACATATTCTTTTACATTGGTCATACCTGCCACCACTGCTTGATCTTCTATTATGACATCTTCCCCTATAGATGTAGCATTAGACATAATAACATCACTGGAAATATTGCAGTTTGCAGAAATGTGACAGTAAGCCATAATCATATTGTTGTTGCCTATTTTAGTCTCAGCATTGCCGCGATCTGAATCGCTTTTTATATTTACATATTCTCTGAATATATTATTATCACCAATAAATATCTGACCTTCTTTTTTAACCCCTTGTGGGCATGAACCAATAGACACACCATGGTATATTTTATTTGCTTTTCCCAAAAAAGTATCTCCGGTAATTGTAACATGGGTTCCAATTTTAGTATCATCCCCTATTTTTACATGTGGCCCGATAATTGAATAAGGTCCTATTTCCACATTTTTACCAATCTCTGCCTTTGGGTGAATATATGAATTTTTATAATTATCAGATATATTAATCACTTTATTGTTTTTATTTGAGCTCAAGATAACAGGGCTCCTTTCAAAATTATTTCATTGCAAAAAGCAGTCTGCCTTCTGCTACCAAATCATCATCAACAAATGCCTTAGCATAAACCTTAGCTGCTCTCTTCTTAAAATTAATAATATCACAAATCAGCTTAAGCTGATCGCCCGGCTGCACAGGTTTTCTGAATTTAGCCTTATCAATACCGGCAAAATAAGGTAGAGAATCATTTTCTTGTTCAACACTGTACAGCATTAAAAGACCGCCTGCTTGAGCTAAAGCCTCTATAATAAGAACTCCAGGCATTATGGGTTTATCTGGATAATGGCCCTGGAAATAATTTTCGTTATAGCTGACATTTTTGATTGCAATAATTTTTTTCTTCGGTTGAAAATCAAGAACTTTATCTACCAATAACATGGGATATCTATGTGGTAAGACATCCAATATATCTTCAATATTATGCAAATTATTCACCCCATCCATTTTTTATTTTTAAAGCCTGAATGTGCCGGTTTAGCTCATAGTTATTACTGTGTCCAGTTTTGATTCCTATAATTTCACAAATAATGGGACCATTTAAATATAAATCTCCCACCATATCTAAAACTTTATGCCGGACAAATTCATCATCAAATCTTAACTCATTAACAACACCATCTTTATTTAGTAAAACAGCATTTTGTAGGCTGCCCCCTAAGGCCAAACCTCTTTTTTTTAAGTCTTCAACCTCACTTTTAAAGCCAAAGGTACGCGCCGGCATAATTTCTTTGACAAAACTGTCTTTATCAAAGATATATTCCAGATATTCTGTCCCAATTATGGGATGGTTATATTTTAAAAGATAGTTTATTTTGAAAACATCAGAAGGAAACAAACCAAGATAAGTATCTTTTTCTTTTAAGTGAATACTCTGCTTGATCTTGAAAATTTTTTTTGTTTTCTTCTGACCTTTTATACCAGCCTTTGTTAAAAGCTCACCATATAATTTAGCACTGCCATCCAGGGCGGGCAGCTCCTCATTATTAATCTCTATCATCAAATTATCAATATTAAAGGCCCTTAAAGCTGCCATCAAATGTTCAATAGTCTGTACTCTGATCGAAATATCCCTGTGACCAATAGTTGTGGATCTCCTTGTTGAAGTTACATTATCAACCACAGCTTTGATTTCAGGCTGTCCTTTAAGGTCAGTTCTCTTAAAAACTATTCCTGAATCTACAGGAGCCGGTTTTAAAACGAGTTTAACCTTCTGTCCACAATGGAGACCAATTCCACAAATATTAACTTCTCTGTTTATTGTTTTCTGTTCGCGTAACTGCTCGGACAAAGCATTCATCCCCTCAATTAATAAACACATCACCTTTATTAGAAATATTAAGTTGTTATTTTTCTTTCTTTAAATCAAATATCTCTTTTCTATAATTAACTAACTTATTTTTAAGTGCTCTTGCTTTTAATTCATTAATCCTTTCTTGAGCAGGGTTACCTAAATAAAAAGAATCCTCCGGAATATCGGAAGTCACAATACTTGCGGCTCCAACTTTAACATTATCACCAATTTTAACATGATCAAAGACTGCAACCCGGCCTGCCAGGATGACGTTATCCCCTAAAATCGAACTACCACCAATTGCTACATGTGCAACTAACAGGCAATTAGAACCTATTTGTACATTATGACCAATTTGAACCTGGTTGTCAATTTTTGTCCCTCTTTTAATAATTGTAGAGGTTTGAGTCGCGCGGTCTATGGTGACTACAGCTCCTATTTCTACCTCATCTTCGATAATTACATTACCAAGTTGAGGAATATGATGATGTTTGCCCTCTGAAAAAACATATCCATAACCCTCAGAACCAATAACTGTAGATGCCTCGATAATAACATCTTTACCGATTATACTATCCCTCTCAATCACAACATTAGGGTGTATTACAGTATTTGAACCGATCCTAACGTTCCTACCAATTTTTACACCAGGGGCTATCACAACATCTTTTTCAATTATTGTGTTTTCACCTATATATGAACCGCTGTTAATAGAAACATTTTGAGCTATAGAGACATTTTTTTTGAGTACTGCCGTCTGATCCACTCCAGGATTATAATAAGGGACAGGATTGAATAGCTGAGCAATTTGAGCATAACTCAATCTTAAATTTTTTACTTTTATCAAATTCTTAATATCATTTTCCCGGCAATTCTCATCGACTAACACTACTCCTTTTGCCTTTTTTTCAGCCTCTTTAATATGTTTTTGATTTTCGGCAAAGGTAATTCTATCCAGTCTGTTATTTGCTATACTGCTAACACCTCTTATGGTATGTTCTAAAGGAAACTGTCCTTCATATTGGCCATCTATTTTTGTGAGCAGTTCTTTTATCTTATATGTTGTTTTAACCTCATTTTTATCTTTATAGCCACTTGGTTTCATTTTTAATCAGCCTCATAATATTTCTCATCTAATAATTGAGCAACTTCATTTGTAATATCTTCTCCACCATAATATACTCTATTTTTATATAGAACTACAGAATACTTATTATTTTTGTTTATTTCTTTTATTACCTGTTCAATCTCTCTATTTAACTGATCTTCGATTTCCTGTTTTTCTTGTGTATATTTAATATTTATTTGGTTTTCATCAATTTCTTCGTTTTCAGCCTGATTATCATTATTTTCAAACTCTTCTTTAAGTTCTTCACCTTTTTTTTGTAGTAATATCTTCAGCTGATTTGCCCTTCCACTATCTTTTATCAGCCTTTCCATATCAATAATAGCAATTTGCTTTTCTGTACTGTAGAAGTTATAGTATGCTGTTAAACCAATAATGATTAATATCAGTATAATTGAAAGCTTTTTATACATTTAATTCCTCTCCTTGTTCACAGTTGAATATGCACTTTTTAAGACCTCCAGATCATCTTTGACAACCTCATCAACAATTTTTAGCACAGCTAATATTTCCTGCTTCTCTTCATTAATGAGTTCTTCAGCCTGATTAATATTATGCGTGGCTGCAATATATCTCTGCTGTTGGTAAGTACGATAAGACTCCTCTATTTCTCTTTTCTTATTTGCGACAAGCTCGTTTTTTTTCTCTGTAAATTTTTCTAGTAAATAACTCACCTTTTCCTCTTTATTTTCATTGAGTAGTTGACTTGCTGTTTTCAACTCATAATATATTTCATTTAACTTATTATTTATTTTAATTCTCTTTTCAAGCTCTATTTTTGCTATCTTATCTCTGTATTCTTTTTTTTGCTCATCTGTAAGGTCCAGTGTTTCTAACTTTAATCTATAATTTAAAAGCTCATTACTCCTTTGTTTTTTAAGCTCGCTTTCAAAATCTTTGAACTCTTCTCTGTAATTTTTGATTAAATTTTCAAGAGATCTCTCTACTTCATAATCAATCATTGAACTGTAATAAGCTATCTTTTTATCCAATATATCATCGGCCTCTATTTTATATTCTGCAAATTGTCTGTCTAACTCTTCTCTTAATTTTGCAATATCACTGCTGTATTGATCAAAATATAATACATATTTATTAAACTGTACCTCACTAAAAGATATTTCGTAATCATTACTTAATTTCTCCTGCCGAGCTGCCCACTGCTCTTGATCATCTAAAGAAGCTGCAAAAGGAACTTTGAATATATCTACAAATAAGGTTGGCTCAAAATCTGGCTCAATTGAATATGCCTCTCGATCTATATTGAAGGAAGGCGATCTGGCTTCTTCAATTTCAAAGAATATTATATAGGTGAAAAGCCCTGTTATAATAATTAAAACAATCAATATAACATTAACAATATCTCTGAACATAACCCGATCTTCCTTCCCTCTTATTGTTCGGTAATACTTTCTAAAATTAAGGGAGTCATGTTTATCCCGCCCTCTAATATGTCTTCATTTTTTAGCATTAATTTCACCTCATTGTCTTCTGCAACTTTCTGAATAGTTATTTTTATATCAGCTACAATATTATCGATCAACTCATTCTCTTTTTGAGATAATAAATCCTGGTAATCATTAATCAACTTCTGATGATCTTTTTTGGGTACATCTTCTAGTTTGTTCTCCAATTCAAATTGAAGATCTCTGGCAAGATCATTGATTTCATTTTCAGCCTTTTCCTTGGAAGGGTGGTTGACAAAAATTGTCTGAATATCTACATAACCGATTTGATCAGCTAACTCGTTTTTATCTTCTAAATTAAAGTAATCAATCAGGAGTAATAAACCGCTTATTCCTACAACAATCACTACTATAATTATAAATATAATATTATTTTTATCCAAAATATATTACTCCTTTCACAGTCTATTAAAATGTATTACCCAAACTGAAGTGTGTTGTGCCTTTTTCTTGATCATTCCAGCCATAATCCAATCTGATCTGACCGATAGGAGTATTTAGTCTCACACCCAGGCCCTTACCATATTGTAGATCTTCCAGTTTTATTTCTTCCGCTCTATCCCAGGTCTGGCCACCATCAACAAAGATTACACCGGTTAGGTTATCTAAAAATGGTATTCTATACTCTACCTGTGTCAAAAGAGTCTTATCACCACTGAAGGTATTTAATTCATAACCTCTTAACGTATCTGCACCACCTAATTTGTATTTTTCATAAGGAGGTAACTCACCTGTTGAAGTCCCACCTTTGAGCCTTAAGGCCCAGGATTGGTCTCCTTTAAATCCGGGATAATACCTTCGGAATTCAAAGTTATATTTGGTAAAGTAATTATCGCCACCTAAAAAGTAACCAGCATGTTCGATGGAAAAATTATCATTTTTACCTCTAGTAGGATTAACAAGGTAATTGGTAGTGTTTTTTGCTATCTTTAGTGTTATACTTCTCAATTCGTTTGTGGTATCAGCCATCTCTTCATCTACATAGTCAGTATTTATATTCTCCAATTTATATTGGACAGTACCCTGCCAATCGAAAAACAAATCATGGCCTATAGATACTGTACCACCTGTAGTATCTGTTTTATATTTTTTGTTTGTTTCGAAATCTTCACCCTCTTCATCTCTATTATATAAATTTATCGCAAAAGAGGTATTAGAATTCATCAAATACGGCTCAGAAAAATTAAGATTATAGTAACTATTCTTACCGAACTGATAATTAAAACTTAAGGTCTGGCCATTGCCACCCAGATTTGATTCATTGACCTTTACAAATCCAAACCAACCTTCACGTGAACTATAGCCGCCACCAAAATTAAAATTACCCGTCTTTTTTTCCTGTAATTTAATAACTATATTAACATCATTATTCTCTTCACTAACTCTCTGTAGTTCGGGATTTATATCTGTAAAGTAATCTAGATTGAAAATTTTACGTGAGGCAGCCCTAATATCATTTATATTTACAACCTGTCCTTTTTCAATATCAACTTCTCGCAAAATTACATAATCTTTTGTCTTCTCATTCCCTTCCACCTTTATATCGTTAACATGACCTACATCTAAAACAATATTTAAAATGCCTTCATTTGAAACATTTACATCTGCAAAGTTCACCACAACATATCCATTATCCTGATATTTTTTTGTTACATTTTCTAGACCTTCATTTAATTTTTTTACATTTAGTAAGCTACCTGATTTTACCCCCAGCCATTCTATAACCTGCTCTCTATCATATACTTCTAATCCTTCTATATTTATCCCCTCAATTATGGGATTTTCCATAACATTGAAGATGACTTTTAGCCCACCATCATAATTTTGAAAATTGACTGTAATGTCCTGAAAATAGCCTAAATCGTAGATTGCCTGCATGTCATCTCTAATCTGATCACTGTTGAATCGATCACCGACTTTTGTTTCTATCACAGAGGTCATCTCATTACTCATCAGGTAATCATTGCCTTTTATTTCAATGGCTTTTATGACCTGATCTTGTGATTGTGCAAATGTGGGGGTTGTTATAAAACAGACAAATAAAAATACAGTTAACATTATTATGAGATCTCTTCTCTTCATTGTTTTCCTCCTCAGTTAAAATTCAATATTTGCCTCCAATAAAAATCTATAATCATCTTCCCCATACCAGCCGCCTTCTAAGTTTAAATATTCATTAATATTGTACTCAAAAGAAATCTCACCACTGCTGATTTCAGGGGAATAGGTTCCTATATATTGTAGATATAGATCATCTGTAAGTTCTTTTCCTAAGTAGATAGTAATTTCACGTTCTCCTGCTAGAGAATATGTATCTATCTCAAAGCGGTCCAGTTCAAATATTTTTTGTAAATTCCTCTCTAACTTCTGTATAAATTCTAGTTGGAGCTTTTCTCCTATAAATCTAAATAACTCCGATTCGACTATAGAGCCAGGCCCAACTCCTTCTTCAGATGTAAAGCCCCTTAACCCTCCTTTGCGGGTAAGTAAGGCTATTATTCTCTCCTGTGGTAATTCGGGTTTTGAGCCAAAACTAATATTTAGATTATCAGCAGGACCATCCACATATATATAGATCTTAACACCGCTATTCATAGTAGAACCCACCAGATGAATGGAAGGTATGTTATCACTATATCTATCAAAGTCAGCATTGACAATATCTACAATAAATTTATTATTATAATAATCAAGACTTCCCTCATTACTATTTAGCTTACCAATAAATATTAATTCATTTTCCAGATAATTAAACTCCAAACTCCCTCCTTCCACTTTTATATCTATATTCTCATCTCTAAAATAAACATCTTTTCCGGGAATTAGATTTAGCTTTAACTGGGGTTCGAAATAACTAATTTGCCCATTTTCATTTGAAACAGGCCAATTTAAATCACTATTAACTATAAAATCATGAATAGTTAGATCACCCTCTATAAGTGGCTTATTGAACTCATTAATTACTTTTATTTTGGGGTCAAACTTACCATTAAATGAGCCCCGGTCCAAGGAAAAAGATTCCCCGGTTAATTTTATATCCCAGAAATTCTTTCTATCTATGTAATTTATATTACCGCTTAACTCAAAACTACCTTCATCATATTGACCAGAAAAATCTTTGAGATTAATAGCGTTTTCATCAAAAAATAACTGTCCTTTTAATTTTTCTATAGATTTGATATTTTTCATGAGGAGTTCAGATATATCTATATTTATTTGGCCATCAACATCTGGTTTTTCTATATCACCTTTTAAAACTACCTTTCCATCTAAACTCCCCTTTAGGCTTTCAACATCTCTGTTTACTCCATCCATATGGTTTAATTTATAATTTTCTATATCCATGTTAAGTTCTGAGATTTGTTTTGTCAAAAGATTGAGAGCACCGTTAACTTCAATTGTCTGGCTCTCTTTTTGCTGTAGAGTCTGGTTGATCTCAAGAGTGCCATCAGTATAATAACAAAAACTACCCTTTATATCACTTAATTTTAAACCCATTACATCTAGATTTTCTAAACTGGTCTCGAGACTAATTTCATAATCCTTTCTTGTCCCCTGCATTTCTACCTGAAAGTTGAGATCACCCTGATACTCGATATCATAATCAATGGGTTCTGGTAATTTGAACAGGCTTAAGGGTAGTTTGCGTCCTGTTGTTTTTAAATCAATTTTTTCCCCTATCTCACCTTCAATATCTAAGAGCTTTACTTGATCATTAAAAACCGATAATCTTATCTCTGCCTCGGGATATTCAATTCTTCCACCCAGCTTTAAATTACCATTGATTGCATAGTCCAAATCATATGGAATGTCATAGTCTACAACATTTAATATATCCCTTAGATAACCTCGGTCAGTATAAATTTCCATATTTAAATTTTGCTCTTCACTTAAATTAGAAATCATGCCTGTAATATTATAAATCGAAGAATTACTTTTAGCCTTAATATCCTTAAACCTTATTGTATCATCATTATAGGTTATTTGACCAGAAAAATTATCTGCCATTAATCTATTATAATTGAAATTATCTGATAAAAAACTCATCTTAATTTCTGGATCGCTAATATTACCATCTACTTTTCCTTCTATAACAAAAATCCCCCTAGCATTATTGTCTAATCCTAGTAAAGCAATATTAAAATTATTAGCTTTGAAATCTAAAGCAATATTATTTTCTTCATAAAGACCTTCAACGATAAGATGAATATTATCTTTTATTATAACACCGTTTTTTAATTCAAAAACATTGTTTTTTAAAAACCAGCTGATGTCTGTTTTTAACTGATCCAACTCATATATTTTTTTATTAATTTCAATTTGAGTATTTTCTGAAATAATATGGCCTTCTGCTTTTAAATCATTTATTATGCCTGTCAGTTGTAAATCAAATTGAAATCCACCTATAAGCGGTAGGTCAAAATTTATGAATTTTTCTAATTTACCATAGTCAATAATAGCTGTCTTTAGTGATAAATCAACTGCCGATTCTGTTAATTTTAAATTGTCGGCAATATCTAAACTACCCATTCCTATAATTTTCTCACCTTCAATATTAAAACTTAGATCTTTTACATTTATCTTTTTCTTTAAATAAGAAAAGTCTAATAAGATTTCTTCAACCTCATAATCTTGATAGGTTAAACGGCTGCTTGTAATTTGTCCTTTGATCAGAGGATTATTTAATTCTCCCTCTATTACAGCACTAATATCTATTACATTTTTTCCATCTAATTTTAATTCAAAATGATCATTAAGAGGATGAAGCTTCACATCTTTGCCTTCCAGTTTAACACAAATACTGTCATCTTTTAAATCTATTTCTCCGAATAAATCCAATTCCTCTTTTAAAAAATTTATCTTACCATCCTCAATATATATTTTTTTATCAGTATATAATAAGTGGCTGTTTAATTTATTAACTCCATTTTTACTCAGTATATTGGCCTGATCTGGATAAAAATTAAATTCAGCCTCTGCAATATATTTTTTTGTCCTGTTCGAACCAGTAGTTGTGAGATTGAAATCCAGCTTTCCTCTTAAATATTGTTTCAGATTATATCGATTATCAGAAATGAGATCCCGTATAATTTTGTCATCATAATATATACCAGGCTGGATACCTTCAGCCTTAATGTCCATTTGATAATAACCATCTGTAATCTGGTATAACCCCGTTAATTTAAGGCTGGCTCCAGACAAAGTCTTTAAATTCAGCTGATCAAGATAAACGCTATTTTGTAAATAACGCAGCTCAGCCGAAACATCTTCAAATCGATGTTCCATAACCTTAAGCTGCTCAAGATTGATTTTAGAAATGATATTTATATCACTAAAATCTCCATCAAAATCTGCCTTCAATTCACCTTCTGCAGAAAAGCTATATGCTAACTCTTCCTTTAAAAAATTATTTAAATAGTTACTATCTATTTTAAAATCGTTACTGATTAATTTGCCACTGTAGTGTTTATCTTTAAGATCATAAACAGCTTCAAAATTATATTCCACATCATCTAAATACAGGTCTAAATTTTCTAAAAATACCTTATCCTGTTCAGAATCTAAATAAAGAGATGCCTCCTGCAGCTTAATATTTTTTTGAACAGAATCCGACTTCAGTTTTAAGTTAAACTGAGTATCTTTTATTTTGATATTAGATTGATAATTTAGGATCTCTTCTTTCCATCCTGCCAAATGAAAATCAAGGCTGGCTGATCCTCGAATATCAGCTATCTGATAATCTGGAATTTCTTTTTTTATAAAATCTGTAATTAGAACATCAAATTCAGATATATTCAGTTCGCTATTTTTAAAGTATAAATCCCAGCTTTCATTATTTAATTCAGCTGAGATCTTAAAATTATCTGTAGTAATTTTTCCTAATTCCAATTTATCATAAAGCGGCCCTTTAAGATCAAAACCTTTTTTGACTTCAACTGCAATATGTTTTCGCCCACTGTTAATTTTCATTGCTGAGTTTAGAGAATTAACCTGATAAAATTGATCAGCAAGTATTAAATTAATCCTACCATCTTTAATATCAACATATAACTGATCTGTTTGATTAAATAAAATATCTTTGATCTCCATAAAAGATAACTGCTCACTTTGTCTTTGTTCTTTTGCTTCATAGGTAAGCTCTGGTTTCTCAAGATAAACATTTTTAATAATTTTGGCAGCTTTTTCTGAGTTAGCTAGATAATCAAACAATGAATAATCCATTCTTACTTTTTGAGCTGTAAGTTCAAAATTATCCCCATTTATAATAAAATCCTCTATTTTTATTTGATTAAGAGGCCATAGATTAACTTTTGAATATACTATCTCATATCCGCTCTCTTCCTCAAGATAACTTACAATTGTATTTTGAGGGTCAAGAGTGAAATCTCTATAGAAAAAATAACCCGCAGCGAGGATTAATATCGTTAAAGTTAGTATTAAAATATTTCTATATTTCATATACATCCTCCAGCTCTCTTAAAAATATTAAAAGCCGTATTATTGCATGTACATCATTCCTTACTAAGTTTTGGTATATTAGTCTCTTTCTCATTGTCCGGTTTCTCTTTAATCTCAAAATCAAGGGTTAAATTGCCTTCCAAAACATAATCCGTATAGATCTTCTTTTTGATTTCAGGCTTTCCCTCTGGCTCAGCAGTCTCTGGTTGATCATCACCGTCGTCAGTTTCATTTGCTTGAACATCATTAGAATCTTCTACTTCAGAGCCCTCTGCTTTTTCTTCAATTCCAGCCTGATCTTGTGAAATGAAAGCCGGATAAACCTGTAATGTTATTTCATTATTCATAGGTGCTTCTAAATAGTCTTCAATTAACTCTTCGAAACTTTTATAACCTTCAATAACAGCCCGGTTCATATCATTCTCTTCTTCTTGATCATCTCTACTATTAAGTAGATTACCATAACCAGCACTCAAAGTTAGGGTAGCCCTTCCAATATTTATATCTTCAGGTATCTCTATTGATAATTCTCTGCTGACTGAATTTGCTCGATATGGCCTGAGAACTACCTTTAGATATAAAGTGTCACCTGGATAAATATCTTTATCTAATATTTCTGCCTCTTCTATTAAAGCAATATCATCGGTTTTATCTACCTCTATATTTACTTTGATATCAAATATATTTATTTCTTTAAACGAATTTCGTACAATTAAATCCATCAGCCTGTTATAATCAATAAGAGTTGCTACAGCAATATCATTATTACTGTAATACATGTTCCCCTTTTCTATCTTTCCTTCCGGTAGATTTGAACCTGTAATAGCAATATTAACCTTGGAAGTTCCTTCACCTATCCTGTCTAATGTGCTGTCTATAGACTCTAAAATAATACTACTGCCTAACTCCCTTAACATTTTATCATCATTAACAATCTGGGTTCTTACTACCCGACTCGTTTTTAAGCTATTATCTTTAACCTCAACTGTCAGTGGTATGATATTAGGAAATTGATTTATTCTTCCCAAAATACCTGCGTTTCTATCACTTTGAACAGTTCCCAGCAGCTCATCAAGAGGACTACCAACTTTAAACGGCTGACTCTGGCTGGGGATGATGGCATCAATATAAGCGCCACTCATCAAATAATTACTTTCTCCTTTATTTAAAAATGGATGGCCAAAAGCATATAGATAACCCTTATCAACAAGTGTGACTGTACCAATAGAAGCAACACTCACGTCACCTCTTATTAGTTGAACAGCAACAGCACTACCTGCTTTTAACTTAAAATCTTCATTGGTATTAAGATGGTGACTTGCACTCAAGCCACTAATAATACGATTATCTTTTATAGCTAAGCCATCTTTTAAATTCTCTAGCGATCTTCCACTTAATCCAGCCACCATGATAGGTGTCTGTACCGTATTTAATTCATCATAAAAAGACAGATCTTCTACTTGCTTTTTTAAATCTAACATTTCCTGTATGGGCGTAACCAGGGCATATTTATGCTCTGAATTCTCCCATTTGTAACTGATTGCTCCAGCCAGTTTTCCCTCTATATATACCGGACTTCCACTCATTCCAGAAGCAATTCCGCCTATCTGGTCAATTTTATCACCAAAGGCCTTAATTAATATCAAATTAGATTTAATCCTCTGTCCTTTAACAATATTAATAACCTCTACTGGAAACTCTTCTATCTCTGTACCTGCAAACACAGTTTTAGCAATACCTTTCTGTCCGGCCTGCAGTTTATCGATTGAAATTATCGAGGGATTTTCTGCTAAAACATTGGTGCTTAAAATTGTTAGAAATAATAATATAACAAACAAGGTTTTTATATGTTTATTCAAATTATCAAATCCCTTCCGATTTATTTGCCTTTACAACATATCACTGGAAATTAAAATGTCTTTTAAGTTCTCAAGCTCTTCTAATGCAATACCTGTTCCCTCTGCCACGCAGGATAAAGGTGACTCGGCGGAAAAAACGGGGATTTGTGTCTCTTTAGATATTAAAGTATCCAAACCATGTAGTAAAGAACCTCCCCCAGTTAGTACAACTCCCTTATCCATAATATCTGAGGATAACTCGGGTGGGGTTTGTTCTAATACGTGTCTTACGCTTTCTATTATAGTAGTAATATTTTCTTTAAAAGCCTCCACGGTCTCCATAGAACTGATGGTTAGATTTTTGGGCATACCAGTCATCAAATTTCTGCCCCTCATCTCATACTCTCTGCTTTCTCCATCTATCCAGGCTGAACCAATTTCCATTTTAACTTCTTCAGCTGTTTTCTCACCAATCACCATATTATATTTATTCCTTATGTAGCGAACGAGGGCTTCATCAAATTTGTCTCCACCAATCCTTAAAGATTCACTTACTACAATCCCCCCCATAGATATTACGGCAATTTCAGTTGTACCTCCACCTATATCTATAACCATACTACCGTCCGGTTCTTCTACTTTTAGACCAGAACCAATCGCAGCAGCCAACGGTTCTTCAATAAGATAGGTATTCCTGGAACCAACCTGGGAAGCAGCATCCATGACGGCCCTTTTCTCCACACCGGTAATCCCTTCTGGAATACAAATCATGATCGTTGGTTTAAATAAAAATCTCTGTTTTACAACTTTAGAAATGAAATGTTTTAGCATTAACTCCGTTACTTCGAAATCGGCAATAACACCATCTTTTAAAGGCCTTGTAGCTACAATATTACCTGGGGTACGGCCTAACATTCGTCTTGCCTCTTTACCCACAGCCAATACTTTATCATTGTTTTTGTCAATAGCCACAACAGATGGTTCCTGTATTACTATGCCTTTGCCCTTTTCATATATCAATATATTAGCCGTGCCTAGATCAATTCCTATTTTTTTTGACAACCCCATAAATTAATTTACCTCCTTATGCAGTTTAAAAAATTATTGTTTATATAAATCAAAAATATATTTAATCATATGGCTCTTCGCTAATTTATATGGAAAATCTTTTTTATATCTAATTTTACATATATTTTTAAATATAAAAACTTAGTACAATACCAAGATACAGACCACAACAGCTTCAATTTATATTAAATTACAAAACAGAAAATATAAATAGAAAATAAAAAATTAGGAACAGAGATATATCGATCTGTAGATTGCTCTTGTACTAAGCCTTCCTGAATCTTTATCAATTTATCCAACATTTTAACTAACTCTTTATTTGATTGTAATTTGTTAAAAATTAAAATCCCAAAATTGAAGACACAGGATTTTTAAATGCTTTTTGCCTATTCCACTCTTTTAATATCTGCTCCCAGACCATATAATTTTTTCTCTATGCCTTCATACCCTCTTTCCACATGATGAATTTTTCTAATCTCTGAACTACCCTCTCCAATCAAGGCCGCAAGGATCAGAGCGGCCCCTGCCCTTAAATCAGTAACCGTTACTTCAGCTCCAGATAAATCACTGGCTCTGATAAGGGCACTGTGACCATCTATAGTTATATCTGCACCCATCCTTTTTAATTCATCTACATGCATAAATCTGTTTTCCCAGACTGTTTCTTTAATAATGCTCGTACCATCAGTTTGTGTTAATAGGACCATAATCTGTGACTGGAGATCAGTTGGAAAACCAGGATAGGGAAGTGTTTTGACATCGACTGAATCCAATCGCCCATTACCACTTACCCTTACTCCAGAGATATCTTCTTTTATTTCTAAACCCATCTCATGCAATTTTGCTATCAGGGATTTGATGTGTTCAGTTAAAACATTCTTAACAAATACATCTCCCCTTGTCAGGGCAGCAGCAATCATAAATGTACCCGCCTCAATGCGATCCGGGATAATTCTGTGTTCCCGACCTTCTAAACTATCAACTCCTTCGATCTTAATTATATCAGTACCAGCTCCCTTTATTTTAGCTCCCATTACAGTTAAGAAATTAGCTAAATCAACCAGTTCTGGTTCACGAGCAGCATTTTCTATTATAGTCTTACCCTCTGCCCTACTGGCAGCTAACATAATATTGATAGATGCACCTACACTGGGATAGTCAAGATATATTTTATCTCCCACTAATTTATTGGCCTTAAGCTCCACAATCCCATGGTTTAATGACACATCTGCCCCTAAAGCTTTAAAGCCCTTGAGGTGTAAATCGATCGGCCTATTACCGATATTACAACCTCCTGGTAAAGAGGTCCTGGCCTCTCCATTTTTAGCGAGCATTACTCCTAAAATATAGTAGGATGCCCTCAATTTTTTAGCTAGCTCTTTATCTGTCTCATAAGTATTTAAACTTCCAGGATCTATTTCAACTGAATGTCCGCTCTGTTTAACATCGGCGCCCATCCTTCTTATTATTTCACATAAATTAGTAACATCTCTCAATATTGGAATATCTTTCAATTTACTGGGTGTATCTGCTAATAAAGTTGCTGCTATTATAGGTAAAGCAGCATTTTTTGCACCATTTATTTTAACCAAACCTTCTAAAGAGTTACCTCCATTGACAATAAATTTGGACAATTTATATGCTCCTTTCATTACTGAAAAAAATCTCTATATAATAAATTCTATATATAATTCAAAACACCTGCATGCAAGGCCTGTACATTCTTAGTTAGAATATCATAATTTTTGTTTTTTTTCAACAAATAGGGTTGCTAATTATCCTCTTATTATAGCCTTAAAAAATTATATAAATAATTATCAGTAACTGAGCATAAGAAAAAAAGCCCCATAACCTGGGACTTAAATATCTATACTAATAATATTGGCTGCTGTGCTTGTCTGCCGCTTTAATCCGGGCTATTGCCCTTTCCATAGCACCTTCAGCTCTCGCATGATCAATTTTAGCGCTGGATTCTCTTAATCTTTCTTCAGCCCTCTCTTTTGCCTCTTTTGCTCTGTCAAGATCTATGTTTTCCGACAGCTCGGCAGTTCGAGCCACTATATTAACCTGATCAGGTTTAACATCCATAATACCCTCACTGATTGAGATAAATCTTTCTTTATCATCCATAACAGCCCTGATAACTCCCGTTTTTAGAGCAGTTATCAAGGGAGCATGTCTTGGTAAAATTCCTATAAGACCATCTACAGCCGGGGCCTCTAGAACATTTACTTCCTCTTTAAACACGGTTTTTTTCGGTGTTATAATCTCTAATACTATTTTCTTTTTAGGAGCCATTTTTATTCACCTTTTTTCTCCTCGGCCTTCTCCTGCCTTTTTTTACCCTCAACAGCCAACTCCTCTGCTTTATCAACTGCTGCTTCGATGGTACCAACCATATAAAATGCCTCTTCAGGTAAGTCGTCATGTTTTCCATTAACTATTTCTTTAAAACCCCTAATAGTGTCATCTAATTCTACATAAACACCTTTCTGTCCCGTGAACTGTTCAGCTACAAAGAAGGGCTGTGATAAAAATCTTTCAATTCGGCGAGCTCTGTTAACAGCTATTTTATCTTCTTCAGACAGTTCATCCATACCCAAAATAGCAATAATATCCTGTAAATCCTGATACTTCTGCAATATTTCCTGAACATCACGAGCCACCTGATAATGTTCTTCCCCTATTATACGGGGATCAAGGATAGTAGATGTTGAATCCAGCGGATCAACAGCTGGATAAATACCCTTTTCCACGATCTGTCTTGATAATACAGTTGTCGCATCAAGGTGGGCGAATGTTGTGGCGGGAGCAGGATCAGTTAGATCATCAGCAGGAACATAAATAGCCTGAACTGAAGTTATTGAACCTTTTTTAGTAGAGGTGATCCTCTCCTGTAAAGTACCAACATCATAAGCAAGAGTTGGTTGATAACCAACCGCAGAAGGCATTCTCCCCAATAAAGCAGAAACCTCTGAACCAGCCTGTATGAAGCGGAATATATTATCAATAAATAAAAGGACATCCTGTCCCAGTTCATCACGGAAATATTCGGCCATAGTTAATCCTGTTAATCCAACCCTCATTCTAGCTCCAGGTGGTTCATTCATTTGACCAAAAATTAGAGCAACCTTGTCCAAAATATCGGCTTCCTGAAACTCAAGCCAGAGGTCATTACCTTCTCTGGTCCTTTCTCCTACTCCTGAGAATACTGAATATCCACCATGTTCAATCGCAATGTTATTTATTAATTCCTGAATTAAGACTGTTTTACCTACTCCAGCTCCTCCAAATAGTCCTACCTTACCACCACGAGTATAAGGGGCAAGCAGATCAACAACTTTGATACCTGTTTCAAATATTTCAGTAGAAGTAAGCTGTTCATCATAACCGGGTGCATCCCTATGAATGGGCATTTTTTGGTCAGTTTTAATTTCACCTTCGTAATCAATGGTATCACCCAGTACATTAAAGAGCCTGCCCAAAACCTGTTCACCAACAGGAACTGATATTGGCCCCTCTGTATCAACTGCTTGCATACCTCTAACCAGTCCATCTGTTGAATCCATAGCAACACAGCGCACCCTATTATCACCGAGCTGCTGCATAACTTCGATAACCAGAATATCTTCTTTTTTTCCATCTTTGCTTACTTTAACAGCATTATATATTTCAGGCAATTCACCACCAGGAAACTCAACATCAACAACCGGACCAATCACCTGAACTACTCTGCCTAAATTTTGCTCCTCACTCACAAAAACTCCTCCTTTATTTCAAAGCTTCAGCCCCGCCCACTATTTCAGTAATTTCTTTTGTAATGGATGCCTGACGGGCTCTATTATATGAGAGTGTTAAGTCATCGATCATCTCATTAGCATTTTCTGTAGCTGCATCCATAGCAGTCATCCTGGAGCCGAATTCACTGGCTTTAGATTCCAGGAGCACCGAATAAATTGTGTTGCTAACATACTTTGGTAATATTAAATCTAAAATTTTCTTAACAGAAGGTTCAAAAATATAATCTACATGTTCTTCACTAACATCTTCGCCCTTCTCCTGCAGTTCATAATCAATTTCGTCTGCATCAATTGGTAAAAGAGTAATATTTTTTACCTTCTGACTGATAGCAGATTTAAAATGTGTATATATAACATTAACCTGTTTGAATTTTTTTCCCTTAAATATCTCTATTATCTCTTCACTTAATTGATAAGCAAAATAAAAACCAGGATAATCATCTATTTGTTCATATTCTTTAATAAAAACATGCCCTCTTCTTTTTAAGTAATTACGAGCATTACTGCCCAGAGCATATATTTCAGTATTGGGATTCTCTTTTAAAAACCTCTGTGCTTCTTCTATAATTTTGGCATTATAAGCTCCACATAAACCTCTATCAGAACTGATAATTAATAACAAATTATGGTCACCATCAGATTTATGTAAGAGGGGATGATCATCTTTTTGTTGTGAAAATTTATATACATCAGAAAGTATTCGCCGGGTTCTATTAAAGAAGGGCTTCGCATTACGGGCTTTTTTTTGAGAATTCTGCAGTTTTGCTGCAGCAACCATTTTCATCGCTCTTGTTATTTTTTTGGTATTTTTAACACTGCTAATACGTCGCTTAATATCCCGAATTGTTTCCATAGACATTCACCTCAATTTTAAAGGCCGTTTACCTTTGATTTATTAATTTTAATATCTTTTTACTCCTATACTTCTTCAGCTTGTACAATACTTTCTTTTCTTATTGTAAATGAATCATCAAATTCTTTTATAATTGAAATCAATTTGTTTTCTAACTCATCGGTTAATTTACCCTCAGCTTTTATTTTTTCTTTGATATATGCATGATTTGTATCTATAAAGGACAGGAGCTCATCTTCAAATCTCTCTACATTGTCAACGGGAATATTATCGAGATAACCGTTTACCACAGCATAAATTACAATAATTTGCTCTGCGATCGGCATTGGTGAATACTGGGGTTGTTTGAGTGCTTCAACTATTCTTTCTCCTCGAGACAATTTATTCTGTGTCGCTTCATCCAAATCAGAACCGAATTGAGCAAAAGCCTCCAGTTCTCTATACTGTGAAAGATCAAGCCTTAAGGTACCGGCAATGTCCTTCATCGCCTTAATCTGAGCATTACCACCAACCCGAGAAACCGAAATACCAACATTAACTGCCGGCCTTACACCTGAGAAAAACAGCTCACTTTCTAGATAAATTTGACCATCAGTTATAGATATAACATTAGTTGGAATATAGGCAGAAACATCTCCGGCCTGGGTTTCTACGATTGGTAGGGCTGTTAAAGAGCCAGCCCCTCTTTCATCATTCAATTTGGCTGCCCTCTCCAGTAAGCGAGAATGTAAGTAAAATACATCACCAGGATATGCCTCTCTTCCAGGTGGCCTCCTCAATAGTAATGACATTGCACGGTAGGCTACCGCATGTTTGGACAGATCATCATAGACAACAAGTACATCTTTGTCTTCTTCATACATGAAGTATTCTCCCATCGCACATCCTGCATAAGGAGCCAGGTATCTTATCGGTGCAGGCCTAGAAGCTGATGCTGATATTACGATTGTATAATTCATAGCTCCCCGTTCTTGTAATTCCTCAGTGATCTGAGCCACTGTTGATTCCTTTTGACCAATTGCAACATATATACAGATTACATCTTCATCTTTTTGATTAATAATTGTATCAATAGCTATTGCTGTTTTACCTGTCTGGCGATCTCCGATTATTAACTCACGCTGCCCCCTACCGATAGGAACCATAGAGTCAATCGCCTTCAAACCAGTTTGCAGTGGTTCTTTAACTGGTTGTCTCTCAATTACACCAGGTGCTTTTTTTTCTACCGGCCTTGTTCGATCTGTTTCTATTTCACCTCTGCCGTCCAGCGGCTGTCCAAGTGGATTTACAACACGGCCTAAAAGGGCTTCTCCCACCGGTACCTCTACTACATTACCAGTTCTTTTTACGGTATCACCCTCACTAATCTTGGTTTCATTTCCTAATAATACTACACCAATGTTATCTTCTTCTAAATTTAAAGCCATTCCATAAACATTGTTAGGGAATTCCAACAGCTCATTTGATTTGGCATCTTCTAAGCCATAAACATGAGCGATACCATCCCCCACATCAAGTACGGTTCCTACTCCTATTGATTCAATCTTTTTATCATAATCTTCAATTTCTTTTTTAATAATTGAACTTATTTCCTCTGGTCTAAGTTCCATATTTAATTACACCCCTATCTCATGTAATGGAATCTTCTTAATCTTTTCTTCAAGGGATTCAAGTTTGCTTTTTATACTACCATCTATTAGATAATCGCCAATCTTTATGATCATCCCACCGATTATCTCAGGATCACATTTATTATGCATCTCTATTTTTTTGCCGACATATTCCTCTAATTTTTCCTGAAGGTTTTCTTTCATCTCAGGATTCATATCTACAGCTGTTGTTACTTCAGCAGTCATAATATTCTCTTTTTTATAGACCAATTTCTTAAATTCATTAATCATATTTTCAATAAAATATATTCTTCTTTTTTCGATAAGAAGCATTATGAATTCAAAAAGTTGCTTTGACAATTTATCTGAAAAAACAGTCTTAAAAACCGCTTTTTTTTCTTCAACCAATACCCTTTGATGTAAAAGAACCTCTTTAAGTTTATCATTTTCATTGATAACTCCCCAAAGTTCGTTTATCTCTTTATAAAGCTCCATTAAGATATCTTTCTCTTCTCCAATCTCAAAGAGTGCCTTACTATATTGCCGCGCAATTTCATCTTTTTTCACTGAACATCACCCAGCTTTTTTTTATCTAGCTGATTAATAAATTTTGCCATCAGCTCTTCATGTTTATTTCGATCAAGTTCTTTTTCAATCATCTGAGCAGCAGCCAATAAAGTTATATCAGTAAAATCATCTCTAATCTCTTTTCTCGCTTCTACTTTGGCCTGCTCTATTTCTTTTAATTTATCTTCTTCAATTTTTTCAGCCTGTACTTTGGCCTGAGTTATAATTTCTTTGGAACGTTCTCTTGCCCTTCTCTCGGCCTTATCTACTATATCAGATGATTTTTCTCTAACTCTTTTTAGTTCGGCCCTATGTTCTTCTTTTAACTCCATTGCTTCTGCATGTTCTTTTTCAGCTTCTGCAATTTCATTTTTTATGGTATTTTCTCTTTTATCTAAAATCTCCTTAATTGGTCCATATAGGTATTTTTTTAATAACCATAAAAGTACTAAAAAATTGAGTACCTGCCATAATAAGGTGGTGTTAATGTTAACCAAAGTCGTTCACCTCCCGCAAAATGAAAATGTCAAATGGGAAAATTATAAAAAAAATAAATGCTAAAAGGAGAGAGGGAATGGATTCCCTCTCTTAATTTCGTAATTATATAGTAAAAATCAAGACAATTGCAATTACTAGGGAATAAATACCGGTTGACTCTGCAACAGCCTGCCCCAAAAGCATTGTTGTGATGATATTACCTCTTGCTTCAGGGTCACGTGCTACAGATTCAACTGCCTTGCCAGCAGCATAACCCTGACCGATACCAGGACCTATACCTGCAATCATAGCAAAACCAGCACCTAATAAGGCGGCGGCTCTAATAACTGTATCAATAACTTCCGGTGAAAATTCAACCATTTTATTGTCCCCCTTTCTCATATTTATCTTCTTTTAAATCTTTATAATCCTTTAATTTATTTTGTAATCCTCCTTTAGCCATATCAAATATCGCCCAGATAATAACCGTGAACTTCATCATGAATAGTCCAACAGCTGTAGCTAAAAAATTCAAAGAAGGATTTCTTTTGGCAACAACTAAAACTGCAAAATAGATAAGATATTCTATAAAGTACCTGTTTCTGATAAATGTATCTGCCTTACCCTCCGGCATATCTAGGGACCTCTCAATATTCAATACACGCAAACGGAGGAGAAGTGTGCTTATAATCAAACCCAAAATAAAACCCAAAAGTGTCTCAAATTCACCAGCTATTAAAGCATAAACAATAGGTATAATAGACAACATATATGTCCTCTTAATAATTTCTATCTGCATACGGTTTGGATCATTAATGTACTTCATAAATTAAACCTCAAAACTTTTTTAAGTGAAGACCAAGTAAATAGCTATAACCAGAGAATAGATGCCAGTTGAACCAGAAATAATCTGGCCTAAAAGCATTGTTGTAACTATTGATCCGCGAGCTTCGGGCTGTCTTCTTACAGCCGAAGTAGCCTTACCAGCGGCAAAACCCATTCCCACCCCAGGACCTATACCAGCTATTAACGCTAACCCTGCGGCTATCACAGATACACTTCTTATAACCATTTCAATCGTTTCCGGTGAAAATTCAACCATAAGGTTCCCCCCTTCTATCTAAAAGACTTCTAAATTAAGACTTTGCCACCGAGATGTAAGAAATTGCAACCATACCGAAAATAAGGGCCTGTATTAACCCAATAAATAGATCAAACCAGGCATGCAGAGGTACTGGCACTAACCCCGGAGCTGCTTGATAAATCAAGGTTATGATAATACCTCCCCCAACAATGTTTCCAAAAAGACGGAAGGAGTGTGATATCGGTTTAGCAAATTCGCTCACAATATTTAAAGGCAAAAGAAAGATTACCGGTTGACCAAAACTCTTAAAATATCCCCAAACACCTTTTTCCCTCATGCCCTCGTAGTGGCTTACTAAAAACACTACTAAAGCCAAACCTAAAGTGGTATTCAAATCCCCCGTTGGACTGGTTAATCCGGGCACAAAACCAATTAAATTGCAAAATCCAATATATATAAAAATGGTGGCAATAAAAGGCAAAAACCTCCAGCCTTCTCCTGGAAGCATTGGTTCAATCTGATCATATATTGCTGTCACCATTAACTCAGCAACATTTTGTTTGCCTTCCGGCCTGAGCTTTAAATTTTTAGTCAAATACCTGGCCAATATAATGATCAAAATAACAGACAGCCAACCAATAAGTAAAGTATCGGTTACAGGTAAATATGATTTGCCAAATAGATGAGTTACAACTTGTGGACCAGGATTCATAGAAAAATCTCCTTTCTCAATAAAACTTCAGTACACTTAATCATCATCTTTCATAGAACCCTTAATTATTTGGTAATCAGAATAAAACCCTGAGGCTACTCCAATTAGGATTCCTATAATCTTAAATATCAAATTGTAATTTAACCATTGATCTAATTTAAAGCCAAGGTAAAACCCCAGGGCAATATTCGCCAAAATAACAATCCCCAGTTGAGTTATGAGGCTCATTGATCTCATAATTTTGCGCCAGTCTTTTTCTTCCATTTTAATTACCTCTGGCTGTAAATTTTTTACTTAATTTATTAAAAAATTATATCATAACAGGTTTTAAATTTCCAATCTTAACTTTAAAACTTGTTGTACACTAAACCAGGCTGTTTTATTTAGCTGAGAACAGATATAACAAAATTAAAAAAATGTAATCATGATTATAACTATAATCAAATTTATCACATAGGATAATCTTTGTAAAGAATTATTTTCCTTCATCCCAGGCCTTACTTTCAGTAGGAATCTCTCTAGAAAATATTCCCAACCTCCACGCTCCATATATAACACCTGCTACAGCAAGTCCGAAAAGTATCATGCCATTTTTTATATCGAGCCCGTTAATAATTAAAGCAGTAATCCCTAAAAATATACTGCTGCCGTAAACAATGATAACGGCCTGACGGTGACTCCAGCCTAAAGCTAAAAGCCTGTGATGGATATGTCCTCGATCGGCTTTTCCAATAGGCTTATCATGGTAAATCCTCCTGACAATAGCAAAAATGGTATCAAAAATAGGAATACCAAGTGCCAAGATTGGTACAATCAGGGTTACTGCGGCTGCACTTTTTAATGCCCCCGTGATAGAAATAGCTGCTAAAATATAGCCAATAAACATCGAACCTGAGTCACCCATAAAGATTTCGGCCGGATGAAAATTATACTTTAAAAACCCAACTAAACTACCGGCTAAAGCGATAGCTAGAATAGCAGGTATAAATCTATATTCCTGTATTGCAACAAAAAATAAGGTCATCGTAGCTATTATTGATATGCCAGCAGCAAGACCATCCAGACCATCTATTAGGTTAACTGTATTTGTGATCCCTACAACCCATATAATTGTCACGGGGATACCGAAATAACCCAGATAGATAATTCCGCCCAGGGGATTAGTAATAAATTGAATCTGCACACCAAAAAAAAGCAATATTGCAGCAGCTGCAATCTGTCCCAGCAACTTTATAAGAGGAGAAATTTCATAAATATCATCGACCAATCCCAGGCCAAATATAAAGGCAGAACCTGCCATAATACCATAAGTAGAAATAGAATGAGCGTTAAAAAAATAGTAACTGATTATAAAAGAAACAAAAATAGCTATTCCTCCTGTGTTAGGAATAGGCCTAGTATTGACTCGACGCTGTGACGGATAGTCAAATCCATCAAAGAAGTAGGCTATTTTTTTTGCGAGGGGAGTTAGTATATAACTGATTATTAAACTGGTTATAAAAATCAAGACTAATTTTTTAATCACTTTAATTCCCTTCTTTAATGAAGCTTATTTTGTCCCATATAATCTGTCGCCTGCATCTCCCAAGCCCGGTACAATATAAGCATGCTCATTTAATTTATCATCTATTGCTGCAGTATAAATATCTACATCAGGATGTTCTTCTTTAACCCTTTCAATTCCTTCTGGAGCAGCTATTAATACCAAAAGCTTAATACCCCGGGGATCTCTCTCCTTAACAAAGTTAATTGCCGCACAGGCTGAACCGCCTGTGGCTAACATAGGATCAACTACAAGCAAATCTCGTTCTTCAATATCGTTGGGAAGTTTACAGTAATATTCAACTGCTTCTAAGGTATCCGGATCACGATATAGACCAATATGACCAACCTTTGCTGTCGGAATTAACTGTAAAACACCATTTAACATACCCAATCCTGCTCTCAAAATAGGTACGATGCTGATTTTTTTCCCTGAGATCACTTTAAATGTATCCTTACAAATAGGTGTTTCTACTTCTACATCTTCTAAAGGTAAATCTCTTGTGACTTCATAAACCATTAAAGTAGATACTTCATCAACAAGTTCTCTAAACTCTTTTGGCCCTGTATCTTTATCTCTAATCAATGTCAACTTGTGCTGAATTAACGGATGATCTATAAGTATTACTTCTCCCATGGTTATATTATTCCCCCTTATCTTTTTTACAATCCATCTGTTCTGTTATCTAAATTTCTTGAGATATTTAATCTGCAATTAATTAATAATCTCTGTCATTACCAGTAATAAATTAGGCAAAAACATTAAAAAATTTAATTTTGTTTACCGATTAGATAGCTGATAAAAAGATCAATAAATTGACTTTCTCGAATTAAATATTTGACCATTATCCTAAGTTAAAGTATTCTAGATAAGAAGTATTATTCCTGCCTTTTTAATCCCTTCTCAGCTTTTTAAAAAGTTCTTTGATAGTATGCTCAATCTCATCTCTGGTCTCTCGATATTTTTCGATTCCAAATCCATATGGATCTAAAATATCACAGTTTTCACAGACCTGGATACTATATTTTAAATTATATATGTTATCATAATTATACATATCTTGGATGACTTTACGGTGATTATTTGTCATAGTAAATATCTTATCATTTTCCTTTAGATCCTCTTCCCTTAACATCTTGGCCTTATGTCCATTTAAATCAATTCCAATTTCTTTCATAACCTCAATTGCTTTTGAGGAAGCTACTTGTCCAACTCTTGCATTAATACCAGCAGAATCAACTTCATAATCCTTGAGATTATTGTCTTCAATATATTTTTTTGCAAAATATTCAGCCATAGGACTACGACAGGTATTACCGGTACATACAAATAGTATCTTCATCTCTACCCTCCCTCGTTAAATTATTTTTGTAGCTGCTTTTGTCAATCTGTTCATAACCGCTATTCCAATGTCTCTTTTAGAAACTTCTTCAATTAAAATTAATTTGAAACCCTCAAGGTCACTTTCTCTTAAAATTTTAAATAAATTTTTTGCTATATAATCAAGATCATTGATAGAACCCAAATCCTTAATTTTAGTTTTAATTTGATTTGACCTGAGATCCTGTAAAGTTTCAGATGAAACTATAATTAGAGTCTTTTCATTATTTATGTCATTTTTTTTTAAAATTTTGGTAATAGAACTACTTTTTTTAACAATCCATAAAGGGGTACTCGGCGCATAATGTTTATATTTCATACCTGGAGATTTGGGCCTTACATGTTCTTTATGGTTGATTGTTTTGACCAAATGTGTATTGCCGACTACTCCTTTAATCATTTCAATGGTAATAGCACCTGGTCTCAGAATATTTACTTGTCCAGACTGAATCTCAATAACTGTAGATTCTAACCCTATATCACAAATTCCCCCATCAACAATAAGGGGAATCTTTCCATTTAAATCACTATATACATGTTCAGCATGTGTAGGAGAAGGAAACCCGGATGAATTGGCACTTGGTGCTGCTAGGGGAAGTTCTGTTTGATTAATCAAGGCAAGTGCAATGGGGTGAGAAGGCATTCTGACAGCAACAGTGTCGAGACCGGCCGTTGTTATTTGAGGAACTCGGCTGCTTTTTTTAAAAATTATGGTCAGCGGACCCGGCCAAAATTCATCGATTAGCTTATCAGCTGCTTTTAAAATACAGCCTTTAATTAATTTAAAAAGCTGTTCTCGACGCGAAATATGAACTATTAATGGATTATCAGTTGGCCTGCCTTTGGCCTCAAATATTTTTAAGACCGCTTTTTCTTTTAGAGCATTAGCCCCTAAGCCGTAGACTGTTTCTGTAGGAAACGCCACCACCTCATTTTCTACGATGAGTTCAGCTGCCTTTTTAATAGCTTTAGTTTGTTCAATTATTTCAATATTTTTATTATTTATTAAGTCCCTTTTGATCTTTAATACAGCTGTTTTATACATATTTTTACCCCTTATGTGCTAAAATGAATCGATCTTTATCAGCATAATCCTTTCTAACTTCAATCTTTTCAAAATTATTTTCTCTTAAAATTTTTTCAACATTATCGGCCTGTCTATAACCAATTTCCACAGCTATCATGCCCCTATCTTTTAATATCTGTGGCGCCTGTTTGATCAACTTCTTATATATGTCCAGACCTCTTTTCCCACCATAAAGAGCACCATATGGTTCTTTTTTAACTTCAGAAGGAAGGCCCTGCATCTCTTCATCACTAATGTAAGGTGGGTTGGAAACAAGGAGATCTACATTGTCAACACCTTTTTTTATTAAAGGTTTTAAAAGATCACCTTTAGTTAGCTTCAACCTGTTTTGCAATCCATATTTTTTAATGTTTTTTCTGCTAACCTGCAAAGCCCCTGCATCAATTTCTACACCCAAGATTCTGGCCTCTTTTAAATAATAGCCCAGGCTGACCATAATAGCACCACTACCTGTTCCCACCTCTACAATATTGACTTTTTTTCTTTCTTTTTCCTGAAAGTAATCTATAAGGTATTCAACCAATATTTCCGTTTCCGGACGGGGTAAAAGGACATTTTGATTAACATCAAAATCAAGCGACATAAATTCCTTATGACCGGTAATGTAAGCAACTGGAATATGCCGGGCTCTTGATTTAATCATCTGTCTATATCTGGCAATCTCTTTTTCCTTCAAAGGGTAATCGAAGTTAACATATAATCTAATTCTCTCCATATCAAGAAGATCTGCCAGCAGTACTTCTGCATCTAAACGGGGATTATCAATATTATTTTTTTCAAAATATTTTTCTGTATTGAGCAAGACTTCCTTGATATTCAACTATTACACCTTCTCTAATTTTTTCATTGTATCTTCTTCAAGCAAAGGTTCTATTACAATATTAAGATCACCATCAAGTATTTTTTCTAATTTATGTTCTGTTAAATTAATTCTGTGATCACTTACCCTACCCTGAGGAAAGTTATATGTCCTGATCTTCTCACTTCTTTCACCGGTTCCAACTTGACTCTTGCGAGCTTCTGCTCTCTCGGCCTGTTTTTCTTTCTCCCTTTTTTCCTGCAGACGAGCCCTTAAAACGCGCATCGCCTTTGCCTTGTTTTTATGCTGGGATTTTTCATCCTGACAGGATACGGTTAAATCAGTAGGCTGGTGTGTGATCCTTACAGCTGAATCGGTAGTATTTACACTCTGTCCACCCGGACCACTGGAACGAAAGAAATCTATCTTTAAATCATTGGGATCAATATCAATATCTACTTCTTCAGCTTCGGGTAAAACCGCAACTGTAGCCGTAGAAGTATGAATACGGCCACTGGACTCAGTTGAGGGAACCCTCTGAACCCGATGGACTCCACTCTCATATTTAAGGTGCTTATACACATCCTTGCCTTCAACAGAAAAGATAACCTCTTTAAAACCACCCACCCCTGATTCATTAGCACTCATTAGTTCCCATTTCCAATTATTGTTTTCTGCATAACGGGTATACATTCTAAATAGGTCTGCTGCAAATAAGCCGGCTTCATCTCCACCGGCTCCAGCTCTGATTTCTACTATTACATTTTTTTCATCCTGAGGATTTTCGGGTAAAAGCATAATCGGTAATTTTTCTTCTAATTCTTGCAAGCATGGTTTCAAATCTTCTATTTCCATTTCAGCTAATTCTTGCATTTCAGAATCATCTTCTTCAATAATCTCTCTGGCTTCTTCAATTCCTTTTTTTAGCTCTTTATATTTTTTATAATAATTAACTAATTTTTTTAGCTTAGCATGTTTTTTAAGAAGCTTCTGATATTTATTGGAATCATTCATTACCTCAGGATCGCTGATCTTCTTATTTAGTTTTTTATATTCTTCATATTTTTCTGCTAATTTAGCTTCCAGGTCAAACATACTCTTCACCTCTTTCTTCTTCAGGTAGTACGCCCTTTAGGGCGGTTATAGCTATTTCCAGCATATCATCATCTGGCTCATTTGTGGTCAACTTCTGCAGCCATAAGCCTGGTGTAGCAAGTACTTTGATCAATGGATTAACATTATCCCCACCAGCTAATTTAATAACTTCATAAGAGGTTCCGGCTATAATGGGTAGCAATAATATATGGTATAATATCCTGTATAAAAAGGGAGGTCTACCAAAAAATGAAAAAAACAAAATGCTCAGTATAATAACTATAAATAAAAAGTTGGTACCACATCTGGCATGTAGGGTTGTGAATTCTCTAGCATTTTCTACTGATAATTCCTTATCTGATTCATAATTGTGAATTACCTTGTGTTCAGCTCCGTGATACATAAAAACCCTTTTTATATCATCCAATTTCCCTATCAATACAATATATGTCAAAAAGGCCGTAATCTTAATTAAACCTTCAATAACATTTAATAATAAATCATAATGAATATATTGCTGGATAAGAGCAATAATACCAGCTGGGAGGGCAACAAATAATAATAAGGCCAATCCCAGTGACACAATTATCGTTAATCCCATCTCAAGTGGGCTGAGTTCTTCATCTTCTTCTGTAACCTGATTGGCAGCATATGTTAAAGACTGCATACCTAAAATCAGTGAGCTAAAAAGGGTTACTACTCCCCGAATGAACGGCCATCCAAAAAAATTATACTTCTCACTTAAAGGTGTTAATTTTCTCTTTTGCACAACTATTGAATTATCCGGTTTTCTAACTGCTACCGCTAAGCGGTTTAAGCCCTTCATCATAACTCCTTCAATGACAGCCTGACCGCCATAACTAACTTCTTTACTCATATATATCTCCTTTGGGTTTGTCTTTTACTTCATGACAGCTTCTACACCTTGCTTCATAATTTTCAGCTGCACCTACCATAATAATAGGATCATTATATGAAGCAGGTTCTCCATCTATCAACCTCTGAGTCCTTGTAGCGGGATCACCACACTGCAGGCAGATTGCATGTAATTTTTCTATATATTCTGCCCTGGCTAATAGTTCAGGTACAGGTGTGAAAGGTTCATTTCTAAAGTCCCTATCCAACCCTGCCACAATAACCCTGAGCCCCTTATCTGCAAGATGTTCACAGATTGGAACAATATCCT
>JAGYMU010000130.1 GCA_018399995.1 Halanaerobiales bacterium
TAATTCTAGAAATATTAATGTTAATAAATTAAATATAAATGGAACAACTATTATAGATAGTTCAGAAAACGCAACTGTTAATTCCATTGATATTAATGGACAAGCATCAATAGATTCTTCTGGTAATATACAAACCGGCGGCACCTACAAATCCTCCGATGGTACTAGTGGTGATACCGATACAGTAGCTGTTCCAGCAGGAACCTTGAATTTTAAGGATGGATTGTTTACAGGTTTAACATAATAAGTAATCAAACTTAGGAGAATAAAATGAAAGTAAAACGCAAATATTTATTACAAAATGGATTGGTTGATGCAATAGAAAGTCTTTGGGAAGAGAATATTGTAAAAGAAGTTACTGATATTCTTAGCCTTGCTGATTTAATAGATGAAATAAAAGATAAATCAGATGATGTTTCCAATAAAATTAGAAATAAATACAATGCATCTAAATATCTGGTTGATACTGAAACTATGGACAAACAACAAATTCAAAAGCAGTTAAAAAAGCGCAATGAAATTGAAAATGCAAGAGACGAATATTTAAATGACGAGATTGAAATTAAAACATATGAAAAAATAAAAGTAAAGGCTAATAAGGATATAAGCCCTAAAAAAATATCATTATTAAGAAAATTTGTTGAATTTAAAAAATAGAATAACAGGGAGCAACATGGGTTTGTTCAAATACGCAATAAAAAACTCGGGAGTTAAAGATTGGATCGCTGTAGTAACATCTATTGTTATTATAATTGTTACTGTTTATGCTGGTTTTACTGATATTAAAGATAATCGTATGAGGTCGAAAAAAAACAAAAGCCGTATTACAGAATTGGAAAAAGATGCTGCTGTAAATCAGGCTAATTTCGACAATCTATCAAAAAAGTTAGATAAAATTGATAAAAAGATAGATAAAATTATAGAAAGAGAGATAAGCAAGTGAATATATTTAAATCGGATTTTTGGCATGAGGAAGCTACTGTTATAACTTTGTCAGTGCTAATGTTTGCTATATTTATCTGGACATATATAAGTAGAACCGATGAAATGTTTTCATACTTAACCCATTATACAACTATCTATGTACCCGTTATGCTTGCATTTGGTGGGTTAAAAACTTATCGAGATAAAAAAAGTGATTAAATATTTATTCTACATTTTATTGGTTAGTGCTTTGGTAAGTGTCGGATATTTCCTGCACCCTATTATCAATCCACAACCTATAACAATCGACTCAACACTTACCGTTGACACGGTGGAAGTTAGCCCTAAAATAGAGAATCCCGACCCAATAATTGTAAAAGCACAAATTGATTCAATGTTACGAGATACATTAAATAAAATTGTTAAAAGACTACCAACCTACCGTGATACTACTGTTGATACTATCAATCAATATGTTTACTACGCTAAAACTAAAAAACCCCATACTCTGGGATATTGGCAAGACGGTGAATATATTAAGCAGGGGGAATTGAAAGCATGGTATTTATATCCACCTGATGAAGAGTTCGTTTTTGATTGGGAAGCAAACCCACCTAAAATAGAAAGAATAACCAATACTAAGGTTATATTACAAAAACAACCGTGTAGAGCCACTTTTTGGAATAATAAGTATGTTACCTATGGGTTGGGTGTTTTATCGGCTGTGGCGTTCTATGAGACGGCAAGAAGGTTTAAATTAGTTGATTAATTAGCACTTCAATTATCTTATTTATTAGTTATGGTTAATGATATAGGATACGAGAATCTTTCCAATTTATCACACCTTAAACATCTATTTGTTTGTTTATTATAATGTGTAGGGGGAAATAAATTTTTACAAGAAATACATTGTTTATATGTATCATCTTTTATAATATTTACCTTGTCTAATTCTCTTATCCTAAATTTTAAATCTGAATTAAACATCTCTATCCTCCTTGTTTTTATTATATAAATAATTAATAAAACTTGTATTGCCAGTCTTTTCAAATTCTATCTCTTCTTCTATCATTTTATCAACGTATATTTTACCTCTAACATTATCATAGCCTTTTAGCAAACATTCCCGTGCTTCAGGTGTTGTTAATCTACAAGCAATTAATCTATCGACAAATTCTTTGTACCGTTCCCAACCCCATAAATTTATCCGCTTAGACGCAAGCATTATTATTTCCAGGGCTTCATTAGACGTCATATGGAAACCAAACATCAAAGGTATATTTCCTTCTCTAATTGGTTGTTTCCAATACTTTTCTATATATTCCTTTCTATTCATTTACCTTCCTTATCTAAATTATTTTGTATATAATCATATAATTCTGGTGTAACAACCCAAGGTGGTTCTATATATGGTTTCCCAATATCTTCCTTTGCCGATTTTATTGCTCTTTTAAAATCATTGATAATATCTTCACCTGATTTTTCTTCACAATCCCAATCACTGGTGAAACAATCTTTAAAATCCATATTACTCATCCTCTTCTAACCTTTCTCTATAAGTTATTAACAACCCCTTACCAATCATTTCTTCTAATTTACAAATAGTTTCTAAATCCAAATTAGCCTGTGCCCAAAGAATTGATTCAACATAAGATTTAGGTTTATCTAACTTGTCTGACACCTGTTCCATAGACAATTCATTTTCATCAATATAACTATCTAAAGCGTCGGCAATATCAAAAGTTCTTCTAACAAACAATTTGGTTGATATAGGAACTCGACTTAACGCTTCTTCATATATCTCTTTGGAAGATTTTGACATAATCCCACCTATATTTCAAAAGTTTTAACTCGCTTCTCATCAACCTTACGGATACATTCTACCAAGTTTTTACCCGCTTGTTTCATGAGGGAGTTGAGTTCTTGAAATCTATCCTGGGGATAACCTGAATTTTTATCTATAAGAAGACATTCATTAAATTGACAATCACAATCTTCTCTTAGTTCTATATATTCTGCTTCACCACGTTCTAATATCATGCTGGGATATTTATTCTTATACTTATTCCACACACCTTTACCATATTTATCAATAATTTCCTGTTTAGTTAACAAATTTTCCCAACCTTCGTAATAAAACTGTCCGTCTTGCTCGTAATATCTAATTTTTGCGATGTTCATATTTCCTCCTAAGTTAAATTCTCTTCTTAACGCATACGATAAAGCATCCACCGAATCGTCAGTGAATGATAAATTTATCAGTGAATATACTGATTTACGTCTATTTTTAAAACTTTCTAACAACGCATCATCCAAATCCTTCCATTCATCTTTAACATCAACTTCTAATTCATCAGCGGGTGTTATTTGTCCTTTACTTGTTGTGCCACCCCAAACAACATCATATTTTTCTTTATCATTCATATCAACCCTTTCACTTTAATTTAAGCAGACGGGAGGAGGGAGCCCGCCTGCCACCCATGCGATTTGTTTTAGGAGGTTCGCACAGGTAAATTATTTAATTTTATCAACCAATCCATAATCTAATGCCTCGTTAGCGTTCATCCATTTATCCCTACTCATGTCCTCTTCTA
>JAGYMU010000131.1 GCA_018399995.1 Halanaerobiales bacterium
TAAATTATTCCATAGCTGGGCACTATTAAGTGTTAAACAGTTAATTTATTCTCATTAAACAGTAAGAACTTGTATTTTATATTCACTCAAAGTTAAAAAATAAAGAACAACAAAATACTTAGTCATAGACAATAGTATAATGGTAAAAAAATATTGAACATCATGTCAAAGACAATGAAACTTATATCCTGAAATGTCTAAAGAGTGCTGCATAATGATTCCATAAGTAGTTTTAAGAGGAACAAAAATCAATCTATATGTTCACAAAATGAGTATAATTAAAGACGCAGCTAATGCAGCTATTGTTTATAGGGTATATAAAAATTTATGATTAGCTATTAAAAAAAATATAACCATTTTATTTTCTTAAATAAATCATTATGAACAGTAATTATACTAAAATGTCATTTTATCAATATATTTATTAAAAAATTTGTTGTTCAATAAAGAAAAAATATATTTTGAGAACTTAAAAATTATTTTTGTTTAAATATTTTTTAAAAAAGAATAAATATGGAATCAATAAAGGATAAAAGTAAATAAGAAAAACACAATTTTACTTCACAACAAATGTAGTGTTGAAATGAAATAAATTATTTGATAAATTATAATTGAACCAAAATAATCAGATTTAAAGTTTGAAAAATATTTTATTTAACTACTTTATAGGCTTTTATACATATATACAAAATATCCCAGTAAATAGTAATAAGCTGCATAAGGGGGTGCAGTTGAAATGGGAAATAAGAAGCTAAAATATTTTGGTTTGGCAATGCTGATATTTATTTTGACACTTGGTATAGTAGGCTGTGATGGTGATGTGCATACTTCTAGAGAATATGATGTGAAAATCAAGGTTATGGACATTGAAGAAGAGGCTCCATTACCTGAAATTTTGGTAGAATTTAATGGTCAGCAGAAAAGGACAGATGAAGAAGGAATTGTTAATTTCCCCAATGTAAAAGAAGGAAACTACGAATATCAAGTTTCAACAACAGGTTATGAAGAAAAATCCGGGGATATTGTAGTACAAGAAGATGTTATAAAAGAAATAGAATTAACTCCTTTTCCCTATAACCTTACTTTTCTAATTGAAGATGAAAAAGGTAATCATATAAAAGATGCTTTGGTCAAATTAAATGGAAGGGAAAAAACAACCGGGGAAGATGGTGAGGTAGTTTTTGAAAATGTGGAAGAGAAAACTTATGGTTATCAAGTTATCAGAGATCATTTTAAGACCAAAGAGGATCAAATAGAAATTGAAGAGGATGTTAACGAAACAGTTACATTAGAGCATATTAAAGAATCATACTTTGAGATTACAATTAATGATTATACCAGTGAAGTAGATGAAGGAGAATCAATTGAAGTTGATTATACTGTTAAAAACTTTGGCAGCAATATTGATACTCAAGATATAAAATTCTATGTAGATGGAGACTTAGAATACGATATGGTTGATATAGAGTTAGGGACTTTAGAGACATTTGAAGGTAGTTTTAGTTATCAAGTTCAAGATGGAGATGCTCCAGAAATAGTAATAGAAGTAGCAAGTGAAGATGATCAGGTTTCAAAAACTATTTCAGTTGTGGACACCGAACCTGCTTTTTTTGAAATTTTAAGTTTAGAAATCGATCCCCAAAAAGCAATAATTGGTGAAGAAGTAACAATAACAGCTGATATAATAAATAGTGGTGAAGTAACTAAATCTCAAGAAATAAAGTTATATGGTGATTTTGATAATGGAGATCCTGGCTTGATTGACAGTCAGGAAATAACTCTAACAGAAGATGAATTAGTAAAGCTAACCTTTAGTGAAAGAATTGAAGAAAACATTACAACTGGAGATTATGATATCATATGTACTACAGAAGAAGATGAAATGAGTAGTTTACTCGAAGTAGGAGAAATATTTAGTTTTGATATTGGTTCTCCTGTAATTATTAATCAAGGTGAACCTCTACTAATTGAATTAAAAAATGTAAAAGGAAGATATAATAGAAGTTATGAAGGGACCACTGATGTAGTAGTAAAAACAAGTCAACTAACAGGTATCGATAATGATAGAGAAATTGAAGATGTTGTATTTAACTCAGGAGAAGCAGTTGTAGAAACACTCACTGCAGAAGAAACAGAAATCGAAGCACAGAGTGACCTTAGTCTTCCTGTTCATCTACAAGATATGGCAGAAACAACTGAATTGACAATAGAGCAGATAGTAAGTGTTGAAAAAAGTACAGTAAACCCTAATAATAATGTGATACTTTCAACTGGTGAAACTCATGAAGTAGTAATAACAGTAAATGATAAGGCGGGAGATCCAATTGAAATTAATACAACAGAAGAGCTTAAATTAGAACCTGGTACAAATAACATTGTTGATATAACTTATGAATGGAATTATGGTGGAATAAATCAAGTTAAAGTGACAATAGAAGCAAAGAATAATGGTTCTTCAGAACAAAGTATTATCGCACATGGAACTGAACTTGATAGTATTGTATTTACTAATCCATACAACATAGATTTAGTAGCAGAAAGCCCTATAAATTATCAGTATGAAAACTCTACAGTTAAAGCTACAGTTACAGATGATAATGGAGACCCCGTAGAAGGAATAGAAGTTAAATTTACTTCTGATGGTTCTGGATACTTTGTTGGTGGAAGTAGTAGAACAACTAATAGTAATGGAAAAGGAACAGTTTATTACAGTGCTCAATGGGATGATGTTTCTGATTCACCTATTAAAGTATTTGGACAGGAGCAGAGCACCCAACAGGAGGCTGAAGCCTTAATAGAAGTTACCAGTAATTAAACTCATCTTAATTTCTCATATAAAAGTATTTTTAACACAGTTAGATAATATTAAATGAATAGAAAAACCCCTCAGGAGCTTTAAGTTTCTGATGGGGTTTTTTATATTTGATATTTTACCATAAATTTTTAAAATTTTAAATTACTTATGAAACTGAAGATTTTTACAAAGCAATTCATATGTTAATCTTAGTTTAACTTTTTGTTATGGATTGATTTTAAAGTATTGATATTTTTACTTTAATGAATTATAAAAAATCTTTATCTTTGTTAAAATTGTTTTTAAAATAACATTTTGGCAAAATCTTTATTTTTTTTAATATATGGTTTATAATTATAAAGAGGTTTACAAATAGGACTTAAGTTATAAGTGTTAAGGTTTATAGATTTAATTGTTTGCTAATAATGGTGGAGTAAAGATATGGAGGAGATCAAATGAATTTCACTAATATAATTAAAAAAGGAGCATATAGACTGCACTATAGTTTGAAGAGGTTTCCATA
>JAGYMU010000132.1 GCA_018399995.1 Halanaerobiales bacterium
CTTGTGCCAAAACATACTAACACTCTATTTTTTTCTCGCTGAATCTCCAAACCAAATTTCTCCTTTAGTTACATTATGTCTTACTTGTGAACAAGCTCGATGCCGGCCCCCTCTCCAATTTCAATTCCGGGCATTATAGTTACGTTAGCACCAAATTTAGAACCTTTCCTTAGAACCCCTACAAGTTTTAAAACAACAAAAATTATAGTGAGTAAAGTTACAAGTCCTATTTTTATAATTTCTTCTCTTTTTTTAGATAATCCTCTAAAATTAAATATGCAAGTTTTTCTAAACCATCCGGTCCATAGTGTTCAACTTCCCCTGAAACTACTTTGTTTTTATCCATTAAATGAACTTCATAATAATAAACATAGTTATCCTCAACCTTTACATTTTTATTATGCCCATAAATATGAACTGCTGTGCAACCATTGACTTTCATCGACATTTCAAACATGAGTTAATTTCTCCCTCTAATAGTTTTGGCTAAGTCCCAAGTATAATCATATAAGTGTAAACCTTTGCTAGAAGTAATAGTTTCTCCTACTTCAACATCAATACAGGAAGCCATATATTCTTTTAATAATTGAATAGCTGCAAAGTTAGCGGGAAACCCACTATATAAATCTTGGGATCTAAAATAAGTAATAAAGTGAAGTTTATTATCAATAATTCTACAATCTATAAGTCGAAGACAAGCAGGGTCTTCAAGACCTAAATCTTTAGGTCTACCAACTTCTATACAAGCTTGGTTAGTTTTGAAGCCTTTTTCCCTAAACATAGTTATAACTTTATCAACTTGATTTATTATTCTTTTACCATAAGTATAACTTTCATTTTCCGAAATTTTATCTGTCATTAAATAAGGTAAGTAATCTTCCAGATATTTATCTGTTACTGGATCAGGAACTCCTAATGTAGGAGCCAATTTTGGAATTAAAGGTCTTGTTTCAGGATATTTAATCTGAACAGTGATATAATCAAATTCTAATCGTTTCTGCCCTTTAAAACTACCATGATCAATAGTATAAACTCTGCCCTCATCAAGTATACTATAAAGACATTGATGCCAAGCATCCGGTAAATCCCTTGCTATTATAGTTTTTATATTCATATTTTAACCCTTGTAAAAACCCATTTTATTATTATCACAAATCCTTTGATTGTATTGAATAGGTTCCCGGTTTTCTAACTACAATACCCGCTGCTTTTGAGGCAAATTTTAATGCATAATAATGGCTAAAGCCTGAAGCAAGAGCAGTGCTATAAACAGCTATTAAAGTATCCCCTGCCCCTGTTACATCAAACACCCTTTGATTTGTACTAGGTATTTTAAAATATCTTTCTTTATTGTAATAAATTAATCCTTCATTTCCTAAAGTCACTACAACATTATTACATTCTGTATAACTCTTTAAATCTTTTAAAAAGGATTCATTACTCTCTTCTGAAAAAGGTTTATCTAGTTCTAGCTCTCTACCAACTATCTCTTCAGCTTCTTTTTTATTAGGCATTATTGTTTCAACAAATTTATAAAAATTAATATTTTGTGGCTTAGGATCAACAATTATTTTTTTATTAAATGTTTTTATAAAGTCAATTATCTCTTTATTTACAGTACCTTTGGCATAATCACTTATAATAATTAAATCAAATTTTGGTAAAACATCATATAAATATTCTTTTAATCTACATGATTCTTTGTCACTCAATAAATTTATTTCAGTGTCTTCTTTATCAATTCGTACTATTTGCTGACCATTGGCTATAATCCTAGTTTTTACTATTGTGGGTTTTTCCCAAGAAAGAATACCTGATATATTATCAAAAGAATCACAAATAAAAGATCCATAAGAATTTCCTATAAAACCACAAAGTCTAACTTCAGCCCCTAATCCCTTTACATTTTTGGCAACATTGGCAGCACCACCACAAACCAATTTTTCTTTTTCAAATTTTACTATTGGTACTGGTGCTTCTGGGGATATTCTATTGGATTTTCCTATAATGTATCTATCAATAATAATATCACCAAATACCAATATCTTAATGTTTGAAAAATCATACATTATTTCTTACCTTTCCTATATTTTTTTAACGCTGCAATAGCCTTAGGATTAGCTTTTCTAGTTGAAGATGCCTTGGATGCTTTTTCATTTCTGAAAGGAAACAAAGGGCAATGAGGATCTGTACATAATTCCACTTCTCCCGGTTGCCATCCCATACACTCTTTGCAAAAGGTAAATATAGCCGTCTTTCTTGTTAAATTAATATCTTTAAACTTACCACGTTTTTCCGTGCGGATTGTGTGCATTGTCATTATTCATTTCCTTTAGGCAAAAGGTCAAATATTTGATCAAGATAGTAGATTCTGTAAAGTGAGGCTTGCTTGTTCCAAGGTCTGTCAAACACTACTGATTTTGTCTCTGTTCTGGAGTTTATATCCCCAAGGGTATCAAGCCTATCATCCACTATAATATCAATTTTATTTTCTATACAGAAAGAGGCTTTATCAGGTATACAAGTGCCTAAGGTACAATTTGGAATTAAAACTAAAGTGTATTCACCTTTTGCAATATCCAGTTTTTCTAGGTTAGCTATAATATGACTCCTAAATTCTTCTTTACGATGAGATACAATGTAGATTTCAACATCTTTTTGATGTAAATACAAAAATATTTCTGGGGTAAAGGAATTTATGAAAGGTAAGTACTGCCACAAAGAGTCATCAATTGCTTGATTCAATTGTTTTTTATCCGCTGATGTATGATGCAGTAAATCATAAGTTTGTATCTCATCAAAAGGATCAGTAGGAAATCCATAATAATGCAGGTTATTTAATATTTCAGGGGTAGTATTAAGAATAACGTCATCAAGATCAAAAGCTATCTTAAACTTATTCTTAGGAAGGTTATCCATAAAAAAATTCTTTTCCATCAAAGTCTGCTTGATATACATTACCAAATCAAGAGCTTCTTGATAAGCATCTGTCATAGAATCTCTACCATTAAAAGTTTTTAGTAAAGTACCATATTTTTTTTCTCCCATTATCGCTCTGTCCTTTAAATCTTCAATTACTTTACTTAAAACTTCTTCCTCTCCTACAATTGGCATATTCTGGGGTAAAATTGACTTATCCATTATTTTTCTCCAATATTAAATTAAAGTAGTTAAAATCCCCATCATGATTTGTTTTTTTTGTATAATAATATAAATTTAATTTATTTGTTTGAAGAAACTTTTTAAAATATTTTAACTTGGTGAATGTATTTTTATCAATCTCTTTGTATT
>JAGYMU010000133.1 GCA_018399995.1 Halanaerobiales bacterium
ATAAAGAACATTAAAATATATTATATGGGATATTTTATTTTTCTGATTTATTGTAGTTGTAGTATTGGTGATCATTAGTTAATTCATAAATATTTTTTTGTTGAAAGGAGGATAAATGAGCAAAACTGTATTTACAAAAGTAGATTATAATTTAAGTGGATTAATAGACTCTATGGACTGCGTGAGGGTCAGGTCTTGAAATATCAGTTTTTACTCAATTTGAAATATTAGTATCTTAATTTGAACAAAATTCAGATTGAAATTTATCATATAAGTTGATAAAGAGAGCGGTCTCTGTTTGAAATATAATTAAAAAGGTGCTACAAACATAATAATAGATTAGGAGAAATTAAATTGAAACAAATTAGTTGTTTTGTGGCATGCGCTTTTGGAAAAGAAGATGTGGATGCAATTTATCAGAATGCTATACTACCCGTGCTTGAAATGATGGAAATAAAACCATACCGTGTTGATCAAATTGAACACAATGATGACATAGATAATAAAATTATTGAATTGATATTAAAATGCGATATTTGTATTGCTGATTTAACTTACTCCCGCCCATCTGTATATTATGAAGCAGGTTATTTTAACGGTCTTAGAAAATCTGTGGTATTTATAACGCGAAAAGATCACTTTTCACCTAAAACAGAAGATGTTTATGGTAATTTCAAGATACATTTTGACCTGCAAATGAAAAATATAATTCCATGGAGTTCAACAAATAGAGTTGATACTTTCAAGATAAAGCTGTTATCTCGGATAAAATTTATTTCAAAGCCATTGATACAAAGAATTAAAAAAGAGGACTTACAAGAGAAAAGCCGATTAGACTTTTCAAAGCTGTCTCAAAAAGATAAACAATTAGAAATAGAAACACAACTATTAAAATTCTTTAAAAAAAGATCTTTGGTTGTGAACAGGTTAATTCTAGATTATAGGGATATAGAAGATATTAAAAAATCTTCTTTAAAAAATTTTGACAAATATAAAAAATATATATTTTCATTTATTACGTTATCTGCCACAAAAGAATATATGAAAAGTGTAGATAAAATAAATTATGCCCAAATCGGTCATTTGGAACCTTTCAAATATGTTAATCTCAATATATTAACTATAAGTATTCGTAAAGTTCCTAGGAGTAGGTTAGAAGATATGTACCCTGAGGCTAAACCAATAGTGAATGGAAAAGTATTGGAAATTATTAGGTCAAATAACCTAAAGGTTAGATACTTATTTATTTCAAATATCATATCAATAGAAGATTTTAATAAAGAGCTTGAAATTATTTCTCAAGAATTAATTTAGAAAAACAAAATATAAGGAAACGGATGGGAAGTTCAGGTCTCAACATTTGACATTAAATAAATGGGGAAGGTATATTAAGTTAATAATTCAGTAATTTTTAGTTGAAAATCTATAGTGTCTTAGGAGTTCTATCCCTGGATGGTTGGAAACTTTGGGTATTATTATAGGTAGATACCACAATGGAAGATCTCGTAAAAAGAAAAGTAAAACTATAGAATAATAGGACGTGGTTCTATTCTAATTAAATAATTGAGAGAGAAGAGAAAATGATATTGAAAGACTTGACCTCTTAACTTTTTTGCAGCAGAATTCCGCTGTTAGCTGGCTGAGTGGAGCACTGGGATTATTATTCGAATAATTTAATAGAAGGAGAACATAAAAGATGGGAGAGTATACCGATAAGATTAAACCTACTGATTATGGTATTCATACATATTTAGAAAATTTGATCAAAAAAAATTATCAAATTCCAACATTTCAAAGGAAGGTGGTTTGGGATAGAAATCAAGTTAAGGGGCTTTGGGATAGCATCTATAAATTTTATCCCCTCGGTAGCATTTTGATTTGGAAGACTGACATAAAATTACAAAATCATAGGTCTATAGGTGGTCACAGAATAGCTATAGAAGATAAACGCACCGAATTCCAATATATTCTTGACGGGCAACAACGAACGACATCTCTTCTCACTTCCTTATACGGCGGAAAAATTGAAGGTAAAGGCGATTTTGATCCGACATTATATTCTGATTTAAGCGTAGAGGACGAAGATGAGGTTGATAACGATAGTTATAAGAAACGTTTTCTCTTTTGGGATGAAATAGATGATCGAGGTGGTACGTTTAAGCCAAACATGGGAAAAATGAAAAGATATAAAGAAGGACTGATTATAAAGCTTCAGGATATAAGGCAGGATTTTGGCCGTATTGAAAGAAGGTTACAAGAGGGGGCATATTCAGACTATGATCATCCAATAAGAGCAAGACTTAGGCAAATTAGAGATGTGCTAGATAATTATCGTATTTCTTTTATCGAGCTGAAAGCCATTCAAGTTTCACAGGTTTGTCAAATTTTCGAAAGAATTAATCAAGCAGGACAGCCATTAAGTATATTTGATATAGTTGTAGCTAAAACTTTCAGGATAAAAACAGAAGATAAGTCAGAATTCTATCTGAGGGAAACAATTGAGAACTTTAGAAAAGATACAGAGGGTAATTACAAAGACTTTGATGATCTCACATACCTGCAAGTCTTGGCGGTTCTAATAAATCAAAATGTTGATGATTCAAAAATATACAATATTACAGATAGATATTTAAACGACATAAATACTGAAGAAATCGAAATTGTTTGGTCGCATGCTAAAGTGGCATTACTAAAAATGTTCGATTTTCTTGAAAATCACCTCCATCTAAAAGGGCCAAAACTTATTCCATACAGATATTTCTATTTGACTTTGAGCAGTTATTTCTATAAGAACTCTAGCCCTAACTATAATTTTTTAAAGAAGTATTTCTGGTATTATAGTTTTCACAATGAAGATTTACTAAGTAATACAACCCAATTATGGCAACATGTCGATTTCCTAGAAAAAGAAAAAACTGATATTGAACCAGTTTTTGAAAGATTTTTAATCGATAAAAACAAGTTAAGAATATCTTCCTATAGTTCACGAGGTAGATTATCTAGAGCCATATTATCTTTACTTGCTAATCAGGAGCCACGTGACTGGGCTTATGCGGATAAACACGTTCTTTCAAATGTATACTATATTCTAACTGACAAACCAAATCTTCATCATATATTTCCTATTAATTATATCTCACAAAATAAGGACAAAAATACACTTGATTCTAACAGTCTTATGAACATTGCTTATATTACTCAAATAACAAATCTTCAAATAAGTGACGATAATCCAATTCAATACTTAAAGAAA
>JAGYMU010000134.1 GCA_018399995.1 Halanaerobiales bacterium
TTTTGAAATAATAAAAGAAATATTAGTTTTATAAATTTTAGGAATTAAATGGAATCATTATTCTCAAAAAAAGACCTCAAACAAATGACAAAAGAAAAGACCTACACTTGTCTGGAGTGTGGTCTATTTAAAGATGCCAAAAATCCTCGTATGAAAGTTACCGGCAAAGGTAAAAAACGAATATTAAATATTGGTGGTTTTATGCCCGATACCGATGATTTTCAAAACAAACGTTGGCAATCTAAAGCAGGTAAACTACTTAAATTAGAATATAAAAAGTTAGGGATTGATATAGAAAATGATTGTTGGAATTACAATGCCACCCAATGTTACAGCCCCAAAGCCAATGGATTTTCTATTACTTGTTGCAGAAGAAAAGTAAAGGAAGTAATCAAAAAATATAAACCTCATATCATCATGGCTTTTGGTGAAGAGGCTATAGAAAGTCTTTTAGGAAATAAACTAAAGGATTTTTCTTCTAATATAGACAAGTGGCGTGGATTCCAAGCACCTGATAGGGAGTATAAGGCTTTTGTATGCCCTGTATTCCATCCTGAAATGACTGTAAAAAACAGTAGAGGCAGAGATAAATATGTATTGTTAGATGATTTACAAGAAGAATATTCTACTATTTGGCGACAGGATTTAAACAATGCTTTAAAGTGTTTAGATAGAAAATTCCCTAAGAATCAAGACTATGAAGAACAAGTCCAGATTATAACTGATTTAAGAATATTGGAAAATATCAAAGAAGGATTGGTTGCTTTTGACTATGAAACTACAGGATTGAAGCCTTATGCTAAGGGGCATAGGATAATATCAGCAAGTGTTTGTGATGGTGCTAATTGTTATGCTTTTATGATGCCTAAATTATATAAGGAAAGAGAATCCTTTTTAAATATATTGACTAATTATAAATATTATATTAGCAGTCATAATTTTAGTTTTGAAAAAATGTGGACTGAACATAGGTTGTTAGTTAAAATAGCAAATGAATTTTGGGATTCACAATTAGCGGCACACATTTTAGATAATAGAAGGGGTATAACAGGATTAAAATTCCAATCTTATGTTGAGTTGGGATTAGAAGATTATAGCAGTCATATAGACACCTATATCAAAGCAAGTGATGGCAAAAGTTCTAATAGTCACAACAGAATATTAGAATTGGTTGATATGGATAAACATAGTTTATTACTATATAATGGATTAGATTCTTTAGCAGGATATAAATTAACAGAAATACAAATGAATAAAATGGGAGTTTCAATTTGACCCCTTACCAACTATTTCACGAAGGAATGTTAGCACTATCTAAAGCCAGTAAAATAGGCTTTAGAATAGATGAGGACTATTGCAAAAATAAAATAAAGGAATTAGATAATAAAGTAGAAGAAATAATAGAGGAATTAAACCAAACTGAATTTATCCAAAAGTGGCAAAGTATAGAAGGCAACAAGTTTAATATGGATAGCACATCACAACTATCTAATTATCTATACAATCATTTAAAACTAACCCCACCAAAAAAAACATCCACAGGAAAAGGAAGTACAGATTCTCAAAGTTTAGAAAAATTAGGTATTCCTGAATTAAAACAAATGGTTGAAATTAAGAAAATTAAGAAAATCAGGGATACCTACCTAAAGAATTATTTGAATGAATCAGTAAATGGTGTACTGCATCCTAATTACAATTTAAATAATGTAGTTTCATATCGTGGAAGTTGTAATTCTCCTAATTTAACAAATGTTAGTAAAAACAATGAGTTTGCTCACGAAGTGGTTAGAAGTGGTATATTTCCACGTATAGGACATCAGATAATGGAAGTTGATTATGTTTCCTTAGAAGTAATTATTGGTTGTTGTTTACATAAAGATAAAAACATGATCCACTATCTACAAGACCCCAAAAGTGATATGCACTCTGATATTTCTAAAGAGATATATCTTATGGATATAGACAAAACTAATCCTATTCATTCTAAACTAAGATTCTATTCTAAAGGGGGATTTACTTTTGCTCAGAACTATGGAAGCTATTATGTAAATTGTGCTGAGGATTTAGCAAGAGATTTAGAACTACCTAAAGGAACCTGGAAGAAAAGTGATGGTATGATGATTAATGACAACAAAACAATTTGTGAACATTACATTTCCAAAGGAATTAAAAATTACAAGGACTTTGAAAACCATATTAGAACTGTGGAAGAGCATTATTGGAATAAGAGATTCTATACCTATGGCAAGTGGCGTGATAGTGAATGGGAGGAGTATAAAAGGAATGGTTATATGGTTAGCCCGTTAGGATTTAAGTACCAGGGAATAATGACTAAAAAACTTGTAATTAATTATAAAACACAAGGAACTGCATTTCATGTACTACTTTGGTGTTTGATTAGATTGACTAATATATTTGAAGAAAAAGGCTTTGATAGTAAAATAATAGGTAATATCCATGATAGTATAGTGTTTGATATTAATCCTGATGAATTAGATGAAATAAAACCTATCATTAGACAGGTTATGACTAAAGATGTAAAAAATGAATTTGATTGGATTATCTTGGACTTGGATATTGATGCTGATATTAGTGGTGTTGATAGGTCTTGGTATGAGATGGAAGGAATGGAAATATGAAAATTTTAGATGACCAAAATACTGATTTTGAATCAGTATTAAAAACCGAAGATATAAAATTAATTTTAAAAAGTTTTTTACGTTGGTTTGATGAAGAAAATCCTTATTTAACAGAATATGTTTTAGAAAAAACGGTAGAAAGATATTTAAATCATATAAATGATATTGGTAGGGCTTATGCTATGAAACCATATTTCCCAAGTGGGAAGAAAGGTAAATTAAAATGAAAATAACATGTCCTCATTGTAAAAAAGTAATTAATAAAAGCAATATCGGGAACTATTCTGATAGTGTATTTTATGGTATGAATTGTGCATTTTGTGGAAAACATTTTTGTTATTTCACTAAAATTGATATTGAAGTATTGGAATTTAAAACAGATAGTGAACTACAAAAAAATTGGGGAATTTATATTAAAAAATATAGGAGTAAAAGTGAGTGATATAACAGTAAAAGAATTAGTGGATAAAAAAAT
>JAGYMU010000135.1 GCA_018399995.1 Halanaerobiales bacterium
TGCTTAAATTTTTATTCGTTCATTCATAAATAATTATAAATTATAATGAGAATAATGTTAATAATGGTAATGCATATTTAATTGTCAAAGGAGATTCTAATATTGTTAAGGATTATACACCAGATTTTTTTATTTTTATTGATGATAAAAATATAGATGACATGTCTTCCAGTGGCAATGGTGAAGACTGGTCTGAATGGGTTGATTATAGCCAGAGTTACAATAAATTTAATATTGCCAGTGGATTAAACGGTACAACTATGGAATCAGGTTCTAAAACAGTTTATGTTCGTTTTAAAGATAAAACCGGAAATATTTTCCAGATTGATTTTCAGGATTCTATTTGCTGCCATTTTGAATATGAATTACAACCACTTTTTCCCTTAGAAATTGAACCTGAAAAGGACAGTTAAGAATAAAAGAGAGCCAGACTTTTACAGTAAAGGGATGTGCCCAATTTTTAAAAAATGAAGTGCCCCTGGATGGACAGAAGATAATATAGAAAAAGACCTGTAGGGTTGGCACCCTTGATCCAATTGTTGGTTTAAGACAGTCTATGCTGCCCCTGAAATACCTGGTACAAGGGATATTTCAGCTCAATATGGTTCTTTGGGTACAGGATCATGGGTCGAAGTACTTGACCATATAGGTACAATAATGAATTAATATTTTAGGTTAAATAAGATAAAAGAAAGAAATAGGAAAAAAAATAAAAATAAGGAGTAGAAAAAATGAAGAAATTATTTGTGATATTACTTATGTTAACCCTATCTTTGTTTGTTATGACCGGTTGTGATGGAGTAGGTATTCCTTCTGAAGGTGAAGCTGAAGGCGAAGGTGAGGAAGAGGCAAGACAAGTTGTATTGGTGGAAGCTTATGTAGCGGAAGGATGTGGTTACTGTGCTAAGTTAGAGCCACATTTGGAGTTGTTAGCAGAAGAATATAATACAGATGAAATGATTTTAGTGGAGATAATTCCTTGGTTAAGTTATGTTACTACAAATGGAAAAGAAAGGTATGATTGGTATTCCCTTTCTGGAGGAACTCCACAAGTATTATTCAATGGTTTAATTTATAATCCACTTACTGGGAATGCGACTTATTCAACCATTAAAAGTAGAGTAGAAGCCCAATTAAGTGCTAGCCCCAAGATTGCAATTCAGGCAAATAGAACAGAAACCAATGTAACTTCAACTATTAGTGTTACAATTCAGAATATAAGTGATACTACCTTAACAAATCTGGTTATAAATGGTATGGCTTTTAAAAAACGGAGTGATTATCCTTATGCTGTAACTAATATTTTTGAAGATGAAAAAATTACAGTTTCTTCTTTAAGTGCTGGTGAAAGCAAATCATTCAGTATGACATTAGAAAATATAAACTGGGATGGAGAAAATAAAGATGGTGTTGTCTTTGTTCAGGGAACAACTGGTAAGAAGATAATTTATCAGTCTTTATTTATAGATTGATTATTATTGTAACTGGGGTATTTCTTTTGACAGCCATTTAGCCTGTTTTAGTTTCTAGGTGTCAGTTTTCAGTAAAAAAAGTAAACATAAAAGTAAAGCAGTTTGTATAAAAAATACAGAATCCAGGATAAATATTTTTAGCAGGGGCAGACAGTCTTTGTGTCTGCCCGGATATTTTACAAGGAGATAATTAATTTATGAAAAAAGTATATATTGTATTATTTATATTTATGTTTCTAATACCTATTTTTTTAACTGGCTGTGATGGATTTAGTCCTTTAATGCCAGAAGAGATTTATGATGAAGAAAATCCAGTATTAGAATATCTAAAGGTTTTACCATCAAGTGTAGAGATGACTGTTAATCAGTCTAAAAAATTTGAAGTAAAAGCATATAATTCAGAGGATAAATTGATAAAAATAAATATATCCCAACTTAAATGGTTTGCTAAAAAAAAGGAATGCCTGGTTTGTGTTTCATGGAAACTGTCAACAACCCAGAATTCTTTTCAAACAACTTTTACACCCTTGGATACTGGAAGTTATGAAGTCTGGGCAAAGTACGAGGGAACCGAAAACAAATGGTCAAAAGCTGATGTAGAAGTAAATTGACACAAGAATAAGCAAACCAGTAATTGATGAAAAGTGATTAGCTTTAAAATGGAAGCAAACGTTTTGGGTTTTAGATTATAGTTAAATACTGCAGACTTAGACTTAAATGTATAAGATAGTGTTTATGTGGGCATAGATGTATGAGATTGCCACGAAATGATAAATCATTTCTCGCAATGACAAGAAAAAAATAAAATGATGTAACTAATGTAAAGTTATCATAATTGTTAAATGATAATTCTTAAAGGCTTGTATTCTTTTCTGTATTTATGACTCAATAGGCGATACTGATTACCCGATACGATTTTTAATTAATGACCGATTGTATTAACGATATACGATATAAGTAATACGGTATACTGTTGCGTAATAAGCAAAACGAATAAAATAAAGTGTGGTTATATGAAAGATGAAAATCATTCAATTATAAAACAGAAAAAATCTTCTGATTGGGATGAGGGTATATTTATCGTTCTGGCTGTAATGATAATCCTCATCCCCGTTGTTTTCTATCCTTATTGTATTCCGGTTTTTAATACTGCCAAAAATCTGGTATTTCAATTATTGGCTTTAATTGCTTTTGTATTGTTAACTTTGAAATTTATTGCCACTGAACATTTTCCCTGCATAAAAACAAGTCCGAACATTCCAATTCTTATTTACCTTATTTTTGGTTCCCTCTCACTCATCTGGTCAATAAATATTTACCACAGTATCTTGGCTTTGCCGCTTTTCCTGGCAGGTCCGATTATTTATTTTGTTGTTTCAAACTCGCTAAAAGAACAAAAAAAAATTGACTTATTATTACTCATCATAATTATTATTGGTACTGGCATGGGAGTTTATGGTATCCTGCAGTATTTGGGGATTGATTTCGAATTTTGGACAGGAAATGTAGCCAGAGGACAGGTATTCGGACTTTTCGGTAATGTCAATTATTTTGCCGAATATATGATTTTACCTTTGTCGCTTACCATTGGTTTGTTTCTATCCAGGGATAAAACATTTAATAAAGTTTTGCTGTTTTTTGC
>JAGYMU010000136.1 GCA_018399995.1 Halanaerobiales bacterium
TCTGTTTTTGGTGCTGGTGCTGATTATATTTATAGTGGTTCTGGTGATGATACAGTAAAAAAAATAAGTCCTGATGGTGATGAAGTTTGGTCTTTTACTGGTCATACTAATTTTGTTAGTTCCGTTGCCGTAGATACTTACGGCTATGTTTATAGTGGTTCTGGTGATGATACAGTAAGAAAAATAAGTCCTGACGGTGATGAAGTTTGGTCCTTTACTGGTCATACTAGTTCAGTTAATGATGTTGCCGTAGATACTGACGGCTATGTTTATAGTGGTTCTTTTGATGATACAGTAAGAAAAATAAGTCCTGGAGGTGATGAGGTTTGGTCTTTTACTGGTCATTCTGGTATTGTTTATGCTGTTGCTGTGGACGCTGACGGTTATGTTTATAGTGGTTCTGCTGATGATACAGTAAAAAAAATAAGTCCTGAAGGTGATGAAGTTTGGTCTTTTACTGATCATACTAATAATGTAAAAGATGTTGCCGTAGATACTGACGGCTATGTTTATAGTGGTTCTTGTGATGATACAGTAAGAAAAATAAGTCCTGGAGGTGATGAGGTTTGGTCCTTTACTGATCATACTCATTACGTTAATGGTGTTGCCGTAGATACTTACGGCTATGTTTATAGTGCTTCTTTTGATGGTACAGTAAAAAAAATAAGTCCTGACGGTGATGAAGTTTGGTCTTTTACTGATAATACTAATACTGTTGCTGTGGACGCTGACGGCTATGTTTATAGTGGTTCTAGTGATGATACAGTAAAAAAAATAAGTCCTGAAGGTGATGAAGTTTGGTCTTTTACTGGTCATACTAGTTATATTAAGGATGTTACCGTTTTTTCTCCCTCTGGTTCTTATGATTTTGACACTTCTTTTGATTATTCCCTTTTGCCTATATCTTGGGAGGATATAGAAAACAATTTTCAGTTTAATATTAATAACGAGTACTTTTTAGTTTCTGATGATGAAAACGGTATTGATTTTAATTACAGATTAAAAGTGTTGTTACAAGAATTAAGTGCTGTTTCCGCAGGTTTTAATTTATCTACTATTGAAGATGTTGAAAAAATACAGTTAAAATTTTATTCTCCTGATGAGGATAATTATGTAACTTTTACTTCTGATAGTCCTTATTCTGTGGATATGTCATTTAGTACAGATTGGAAGAGTTTTAATTTTTATGTAGATTTTGATGATCCTTCTACAAGTTTTGATCAAAAAGGATTTGTTGAAGATAATGTCTATTATTATTGGTTTGAGGTTTATGGTTTAGACGGTACAATTTATGAGGATCTAGTTTCTTATTCCCCTTGGAAACAATTTATATATTTAGGTAATACTTCTGCCGATTGGGTAGGACACGAACAAACAAATAGACAAGATGAAATGGCAACGAACATTGAAGAGGGTTACATAGAACACGAGGCGAGAAAATGGGAGGTGAGGGAGTATTTATTAAATACAGTGAGCGATTATTTTTCTAGTATTTTTTCGCATTTTCCTTTTTCCTGGATTATTGGGACGAGTGAGAATAAGGGTTTAATGTTAATGGTTGAAGATGTTATGGACGATGCCGAATTATCAGATGAATATCCCGATTTGACTATTGACATTGATCATCCTTATAGTGATACTCCTTTTTCTGTAAATATGTTTCCAATTGAAAAAATGATGACGGAAGAAGTACACGGAAACGATTTATCATCTTCTACTGATGATTTTAGAGATTTGATAAGCATTATTTTATGGGTTACCCTTATTATTCATATTTTCAATAGAGGAAAGAGTTTTATAAAGTCGTTAGCTACATTAGAAACTGATTAATTTTATTTATGGGTATAGTTCACGCAATGATAGACAATATAATTGTGAGATTAATGATTTCCATTTTTCTTGCTGTTGCTATTTTAGGATTGGTTGTGTCAATCCTGCCTGAAACTCCTATGCCAGAACAGATTTCTGAAGCATTTTTATCTCTTTTTGGATTGTTATATACTTTTGATTTTATAATACCTTTTAGTACTGTTATTGATGTTTTGTATATCTCTTTATTTTTAGAAGTTGTTTTTATGTCTGTTTATGCTGTTTTATTCCTTTACAGATTGACGACTAAAATACATTGATTAAATTATTCAACTTTTAAAATAAAATGGCTTAAAATGGCAATTTAGGTGTCTATTTTTTTCTTATAAGCAAAAAATTACAAAATTATGAAGAAAGGTTATGTAGGTTTAGAAAGTTCGGGAAAATCATTAGCGTTGGCTATTGATTGTGTTCGTCTATTAAAAAGAAATAAACATTGGTATAAAAAATATGGTTTTATTCGTTCTTTATATTCCAATTTAAAATTTTCAAAAAAGATAGAAAAAGAATACTCCTTATTTATTAAATACTGGGAAGATCCAAAAGAAGTTATTAATCTTACTGGCGTTGATATAATATGGGACGAGGTGTCCGCTCATTTTTCTGCTCTAAAACAATCTCCGCTTCCTTTATCTGTAAACATATGGTTAAGACAAGGTGCTAAACAGGGTGTTGATATTTATTTTACAGCACAAGAGTTCCACGACATACACAATGATTTTAGGAGGAGGGTCCAAAGTGTAACTGAAATGAGGAAGATAATGGGTTCTGATAGGGGAGGAAAAAACTTACCACCTATTAAGATGATTTGGGGGTTATGTTCTAAAAGGCATTTAGTTATTAATCCTTATAATGAATTACAGAAAGAATACTCGGATTTGTTTGGCATACCGTCTTTTCTTCCAATAAGAAAGAAGTTTTGTGAGATTTTTGATACTCATCAATTAATTCCGAAAGGTAAAGAGCCACCACTAGAACACACAGTTAGAGTGTGTCCTGATTGTGGTTATACTGAAATCTATCACTCTGGAAGAAAGACAAGTGGTTATTATCCGAAAAATAAATAAAAGTTATCCACAGGTTATCCACAGGTTATCCACAGGTTATCCACAGGTTATCCACAGGTTATCCACAGGTTTTGAACTTAACTTCTGTTTTTCTAAAAATTATTACAGATTTGAACTTGATTTTGGATTTGACTT
>JAGYMU010000137.1 GCA_018399995.1 Halanaerobiales bacterium
TTTTTCGTGAAAATTTTATAATATACGCACCTGGCAATTGAGCGATTAATCCATATATTAACGCTATACTGATTGCAACCCAATTGCTTTCAATGAATAAGCCCAAAATAACAATAACAACTATTCCCATAAATAATCCAGTTATTGCAGCATTAGATTGAGGTACACCAAGAATAGTTCTTTGAGGAAGTTTATACTTTAGCTTTACACCTTTCTCTAAAACTGATACCAAAATTGTTGGTACTTTAGGGCCTTTTGCAGAATTCAAATATGTAATTCTAACTTTTTGTCCTCTATTAAAAACTGGTATAATATATTCACGCTGTCCAAAATAAATCAGTTTTTGATCATCAGTCGGTGATTGATTTGGTTCAACACGTACACTTTTGCTATATTTATCTGTCCATACCAAGATATTTGGAGTATTAATTATTTGGGTAGATTCTGATAGAAGGTCAGTTTCACTTGTATAAGTTTTAACAATAACATTTTCATAATCGTTTAAACTTTCATTTGTCAATTCAATAGTTGATAAAAAAAGATTTTGTATTGGTTTTTCATTCCAAGTTACCGCGATAGATCCAAATATTTTATCATGAGTTGTTATCCCTATTCTTAAATGATTAACAAAATATGAAAATAACCCTCTTTTGCTAAGTATTTTTTGGGTTACTAAAGATACAATGATTCCTCCAATGCCTCCTGCGATTATACTAATAATTGAAAAAACATATTGATCTTGAATTATTTGGAATATATTCATACGCATCACCTTATTATATTATTATTAATATTTTAATAACAAATTCAACATAATTAAGAATTTATTTCAATAAAAAAAGAATATGCAATATCAATTTTTCTCAATCACAATTCGGTTTTCTTTAAAACTAAAATATTCATTTCCTCCAATAATAATGTGGTCAAGTAATTTAATGTCTACTGTATTTAGGGCTTCTTTGATGGTTTCGGTTATATTTTGATCTTCAACAGAAGGCTCGATGCTTCCTGAGGGGTGATTGTGTGCAATAATTACTCCTACTGCATGGTTATAAAGGGCACGTTCTACTATTTTCCGAGGAAAAACAATCACTCGATTCACTGTTCCATTTTTAAGTGACTCCATGGAAATCAATTGATTACGACTATCTAAAAACATCATCTTAAATTCTTCATCCGCTAATCCTTTAAGTTCCGACTTCAGGTAATCATACACAAGCTTTGGGGATGAAAGTAAATCTCTCTCATGGATATTTTGCTCCATGTAGAAAACAAATATATCCTTTAGTAACTTTAGAAATAAAGCAGAATTTTTTGAAATACCTTTAACAGATTCAATCTCTTTTCTATCGGCATCCAATATCCCTCTTATTGTTTTAAATTTAGATAATAATCTTTTTGCTATAAGCTTGGTATCTTTTCTCGGAATAGCATAAAAAAGAATGAATTCTAATATTTCATAATCAAGCCAGCCTTTAATTCCATTTTGCTCATACTTCTGTTTGAGCCTTTTTCTATGTCCGATATAACTCGGTTCTTTTAATTCGCTCATAAATTACATTACTTCTCAACAATATAAGTTTCATTAAATATGGTGTCACTTAGCCATTTTTTAAAACTCGGGTTGTCCATAAATTGTTTAAATAATTCTGTGTGGTCATTTAATAAATCGGTAATAACTTTGTGTAAAGCCTTATCATGTTCGATACGTGCATTCTGTTTGTCTGAATTTTCAATTGCATTTCTATACGCCCTATCCGCTGCTACCTTAGCTGGGATCTCTACAGCAATAACCTGTCTTATTTTATCTTCATCCTTCCAATCAATATTGCCGAATTGATCATTAAATATCTTGATAATATTGCTCAAGTGATCCAGTTCTGTTTCAGATTTCCTGCCTCCTCCCATCGTAGGAACAGGTCCAACTTCACCATCTTCATCTTTTAATCCAATATCAGTTGTTGACTTAACCTCGGCTCGATAACTATCCATATCAATTGTTTCCAGTATTCCTCGGGATAAATCCTCTTCAATAGGGGCAGGCAATTTTGGTGTGAGAAAATTTAAAAATATTGATAATTTTTCCCACTCGGTATTACTAAAGGACAATATAGAAGATAAAAATCCATAGGTTCTTATAAAAGCTTTTGCCTTTCCTTTAAAATCTACCTGGCCATCTTCATCCAGATTATTCTTATAAATTGCAACGCACCTGTCCAATATAGGATCAAGCTCAGACCTGTCTGAACCTCTCAAATACTTGATAACCAGTTCTTCAACCTGACTCCAGGCATATACCTGGTAATTATCTAATACTCTTTTTAAATCATGTAGTTTATTTGGATCTGTTTCTTCACTTAAAATCGTTGTTCGGTAGTAATTTTCAAAGGCTGCCTTTATTGTCCCTATATCATTATAAAAATCCAGTATAAACGTATCATGTTTTTGTGGATGTGCACGATTTAATCGAGATAGAGTCTGAACCGCCTTAATATCACTAAGCATCTTATCCACATACATGGTGTGAAGCAAAGGTTCATCATAGCCTGTTTGAAATTTTTCAGCAACAATTAAAAAACGATATGGATCTTCTCTGAATCTCTCTGTAATAAGATTACTAGGAAATTCGTTAAGCTTCATTTCTGTCACCCTATCTCCTCTGAATTCATGTTCACCAGAGAAAGCTACCAGGGCCTGGTAGGGACTGTTTTTCTCTTTGAGATATTTTTTAAATGCAAAATAATATTGTATTGCTCTTTCAATTCCGCTTGTCACTACCATAACCCTTGCCTTGCCACCAATCTTATATAATCCGGCAACCTGTTCATGAAAATGATCAATCATAATTTCTGCCTTTTCGTTAATAGCATGCTCATGTGATTCTACATATCTTCGCAGCTTTTTTTGAGCTTTCTTGGTATCATACATAGGATCACCCTCTACAGTCTTAGCCAGACGATAATAACTGTCAACTGTGGTGTAGTTTTTCAATACATCCAGTATAAAACCTTCTTGAATTGCCTGTTTCATCGTAT
>JAGYMU010000138.1 GCA_018399995.1 Halanaerobiales bacterium
TTCTACTTCATAAACATAATATCCAAATGAAAAAGATTATCCCCGATGGAAGGGGGTTGTCTTCAAAGAAAAATAAGGAAGAGAATGTTTAGGAAAAAATGTTATAAATCCGTATTTTTAAATCAATTATTAAAAAATTGATTTAAAGACAAAATATTATCTATTCTATATATATACGATGCCTTGTATGATAGAACTCCCAAAAACACAACCGCAGATTTTCGCCGAACATTTAGAGAAACACTCTCTTATTGGTTTTGGAGGTTATAAAATAAAAACCAAACTTGACGATGAAGGTGTTTTGAAAAAAATATTAGGAATTGGTAAATGGAAACATATTAATAGTAAGAATTATAAAGACCATATAGGAGAAGACAAATACGGAAACGACCATAGTTCATTCTATATCCTTACTGGAAAAGACGCTGGATATATCGGGATTGACTTTGATACACAAGTTTCGTATGACGCTTTTATAGAACACAACCCCGAATGTGCTGATTATTTCACACAGAAGACCAAAAAGGGGTTTCATATATTATTTAATTATGATAATAGGTTTAACCATTCTTGTTCTAATGACGCTCACGAGAAAGCAGAGTTCAAGATTGATTTCCGTAGCGATGGTGGTATGCTCGTGTCTTATCCAACAAAATATAAACATCACGAAACAAATGAAATATATTCATATGATATTCATATTGACGGCGAATTGGGAACAATCACAGATAAAATCGTAAAATACTTTGACGATAATGGAGTGGTTTATTACAAACTGAAAAATGATACAAAAACTCGTGTAAATAAAAAGAAGGAGGAAATCAAAAAAACGATTGAAGGCAAGATTGAAGAAGTCCAAGAGGAATTAGACGAAATTAGTTCTCAATCAGGCAAGGTTTTTATCCGTATGTGTGAGTGCTTTGATAAACAGAGAGTATCAAGTTATAATTCGTGGTTTGAAATGGGTTGTATGTTGAAAAATCATTTTGTTAATAAAAGTAATGAAAAGGAAGGAAAGGAATGTTTCAAACACTTCTCCCAGTTGAAAGACGAAAATGGAATGTTTTATCCCAATTATGACCTTGAAGCACTACTGGAAAAATGGAGTAGTATGGAAGTCTTCAAAGTGAAGAAGGCTGATAAGAATAAATCGTGGGACAAAATAAAGAAATGGGCGAAAAAAGACAACGCTGAAAAGTTCAACGCCATTTTTGATATTGGAGAGTTAAATCTCACTTCATCTTATAGCGACCTTAAAACTGCTTTTGAAGAAAGTAATTTCAAGGTGCGTAATCCAGTAGGATTTTGTGAGATTGTTGATATTGACGGGCAAGAGGAACTCGTTTATAGAACACCAACAGAGTTAAATGTTGTATATGAAAACTTGTTTTGGACGAAATATGAGTATGTCCCGCCAAAAGACGAAGACGGAGAAGGCACTTGGAAAACAGAAGAAAGAGAGTTCGTAAAAGATTGGAGAAAAGATACTGAATTGTTAGAATACGAGAGAGTGGATTTTAAACCATATTGTTTGGAAGATTATACACCCGACAACATTTACAATCAATTTAGAGGATTTAATGCTATGAATTATTATCTTGATTGGTTGAAAATGGGAAATAATAGACGAGAAGCAGAGGATAATGACGAAGGAATTGGTCTTCTTCTTCAACATATTAAAGACTTGTGTGGTTGTCCCGAGTTCTATGAATATTTCCTTGATATGTTGGCGTTCAAAATCCAGTTCCCATCAACAAAGAATAATATTGCTTGTATCTTCAAGTCCTTACAAGGTGCGGGAAAAGATAGTTTCTTTGATTGGTTCGGTAATGAAATGCTGGGGTCTAAATACTACTTGAATATTCAAGGTCTTTCACAATTAGAGAACTTCAACGCTCTATTATCGTGTAAATTACTCGTGGTTTTGAACGAGTTTGAACTCAAAGAGAGTATTTCCAATAAAGAAAAGTTCAAATCTCTTATCACAAATGTAGTGAATGTAATCAACGAGAAAAACGAAAAAATGCGTAAGGAAAAGGATTACACTAATTATATGCTATTGACTAACAATACTATTTCATTTTCAGTTGATGCGGAAGACCGCCGTTTGACTGCGACAGAAGCAAACAACGCTATATGTAATGATAGAGTGTATTTTGATAAATTATACGCCAACATTTATGGAAGGGATAAACACGGGGAATATGTTGGGAAACCATTTATCGCTCCCTTCTTCCAGTATCTATTGAATAGAAATGTAGAACATAAAGATTGGATTAACACTCGTGTTAGAACTGAATACTACAACACACTCAAAGAGCATTCCATTCCTCCGTTGGTTAGGTTCTTTGAATATCTCAATACACATTACTTTCATCGTGGTCCGTCTTATGATGGTCGTGCTAATTCTGTTATAGACAATAAATCCGTATTCTCGGGTATTGAGTTTTATAACTATTTCAAAAGATTTAGAAATGACTACAATTACAAATCTGCTGATTGGAATAACACTCTATTTGGAACATACTTGAAAACCTATGTTTGGGACGGGGAAAATGCTAATGATAATGAAATAGCATACAAGTTTATAGTAAAGAAAAAAACTGGTGTTGTTTGTTATATCCTTGATAATATCAAGATGATTAACTATTTGGAACAACAAGGTATTATTAGCAAAAGCGGTGTGTGTTATATTACATCTCATTTAGAAAATGGTGATAGTGATAGTGATAGTGATTGATAGTATTTAACACTTATAAAAATATATATTTTATTTTGAATATATATTTATTACTTATTATGCTGTGAATGGAGGGTATATGGAGGGTCTATATTTTTTTCAGTAAGGATTAGGGAGGGTTTTGGAGGGTCTTGTGAGGATTATAAAACACTATTTTTTTTTTTTTTTAACATTATTTACATTCTCTTACTGATTATCATAACAAATATATTAGAAAAATATATTTTAAAAAAAATAAAAAATGGTTAATTGCCTTATTAGTTATATTCTTAATCAT
>JAGYMU010000139.1 GCA_018399995.1 Halanaerobiales bacterium
TTTTCAGTCCACTGCTCTACCGCCTGAGCTATCCCACCGCAAAAAATGGCGGAGGCGACGGGATTTGAACCCGCGATCTCCGGCGTGACAGGCCGGCGCGTTCAACCACTTCGCTACACCTCCGTAAAAATGGTGGGCGAAACAGGGCTCGAACCTGTGACCCCCTGCTTGTAAGGCAGGTGCTCTCCCAGCTGAGCTATTCGCCCTATATAATGTAAATAATATAATACAAACTATTTCATCCAGTACTAAATAGTATACACAATAGATAATATTAAGTCAAAGTGTTTTAATGTAGTTATTTATAATTAGCTCTTTTTTATTAAATCATACTTCACTATACTTTTACATACTTCGATTTATGTTTTTAGTTTTAATTATCGTTTTTTATCAAAACTTCATACTCTATATCAAAATCATCACTATTTCTAATAAAATTATAGGCTTCAACAGCAAGATTATAATCCAAATTCGTTTGGACACTTTTAATGGTTTCTACTACAGTCCTATATAGTGTTGGAATATCTAATAAAGTATTTCTCTGAAATACTTTATTTACAAGACTTTTTACGACCTGCTGTTGCCTGTTGATTCTTGTCAGTTTATTTTCATTGGCATCATAATATCTTACATAATTTAGTGCTTCCTGCCCCGACAATAAATTGGCTCCTTTCTTTAAAAACAAACCTAATTCGGGCACTGTAAAATCTTCCTCTAATTTAACTTCAACTCCTCCAATAAAATTAACAATATTTTGAAACCCTTCGTAATCTATAACAAAATAATATTCAGGTACAATTCCTATTATATCATTCATAATGTTTAACAATTGATCCTTATTAAACTCCAACAAACGCTTCCCTTTATATTCTTCATGTGAAGAAATTGCATTGATAACAAGTGTTTTTTGATCAGGTAGCAAGTTTGCTAAAATAATGGAATCAGATTGAACTTTCCCTTCTTTAACATTGCTTTCTTGGTCCTGCCCAATTAATAGCAAATATATTTCTCTTTTAAATCCATTTTCTCTGGTTATGCTGTCTTTGTCATCTAATAGATTTTCTTTATTTTCCCCATTATGAATATCTTTTTTAACTTGCTCTGTACTTTCTTGCTCACTTTCTTCAATCTTTTCATCATCACTTTTTTTCTCTTCTTGTTGATCAGTTAGCTGTGAAACTTTATCTACATCTTCTTCTTCTGATATTTCTTGATCTATTTTTACTTCGCTTTCTTGAACATTTTGCTGTTTTGTATCATCTGCCTTTTCCTGAACAATTTCTTCTGTATCTTTTTCTTGGTTATTTTTGGTTGTCTGATCTTCTACTGGTGACTGACTATCTTGGGTTGCCTGATCTTCTGCTACTTGTTGACTTTTTTGGGTTGACTTCTCTTCAACTGCTGGTTCCTCTTTTGTGTCTCCTTGTGATCCTCCCTCATCTTCATCTTCAACAAGAGAATTTTTATCAGGCGTCTCTTCATCAATATCTTCCTGTTCGTTTTTTTCTTGATTAGTTTTCACATCAGCATTTTCTTTTTGTTCTTGCAAGAACAAATAGCTATAATTATTATAAAGATAAAAACCCATCATAGCTATCAATAATAATACTAAAAGTATTATCCATATTTTAATATTCTTACTACCTTCTTTTTTATCATCCATTTTATATTAAGTCCTCCAATAACAAAGATAATAATCTGCTAACTTAATATATTTATTCTATAAACATTTAAAATATTCCTGCATTATTATCCATATTTATCTGTTAAATATAGTAGAATAAGTAAATTATTGGTGATAATAAATTAGTAACTGAGCTCTTTTTTAAAGATACAATGATACAAATATTTTGCATTTTAGTTATTTAAAAGATACATTGTCGGCTGCCATCTCCCTTTTTAATTTGCGAATTTATTTATTGACTGTTTATTTTAGACTCTTTATAAAGGATTAAAATCCTGTCATTAATTTCATCACCTGCCAAACCCTTAAACCTAATAAACTCAAATTTACAAAGCAAACCAGGGATAAGAAAAAGAGGGGAGAATCCCCTCCATTAAATAATTTTTATTGTCAATTTATTATTTAGTAATACTAGTCTTACAATTTCTTAATTATGGCTTCAAGAAATGCAGGTAAGTCTTTAGGTGATCTAGAACTTATAAAATTACCATCAACAACTACTTCTTTATCCAACCATACAGCACCTGCATTGATTAAATCATCCCTTATTGCTATAGTCGAAGTTAATGATATACCCTCAATTACATCAGCAGAAGCTAATACCCAACCACCATGACATATTGAAGCTATTAGTTTATTATTATCTTTCATATATTTTACAAAATTTAATGTATTATTACATCTTCTCAACTTATCAGGTGCCCACCCTCCTGGAATAATAACACCATCGAATTTTTCAGGATTAACATCTTTGGCTTTTTTATCTATTTTTATCGGATAATCATGTTTGCTATATACGATATCACCTTTTACATTGTCAGAAGCTACAACACTAACATCAACTCCCGCTTCTTTTAGCCTTAGATAAGGATACCATGCCTCTAAATCTTCATACTCGTCTGCTACAAATAAAGCAATCTTTTTATCATTAAGCTTCATTATTATTACCTCCCTTTTTAAGTTCTCAACCAATTTTTTAAATCTTTAATAACTCTTAGTGTAAAATAACTTTTGGAGATTATTAATCTTTATCTTGTCAAATGGCTGTTTTGTGTATATAATATAATATAGATTGTAATATGTATGTAAATTATTTGACATTTAAAATCATTTTATGATAATATATAGAGCGTGCCGAAGTGGCGGAATTGGCAGACGCGCAGCGTTGAGGGCGCTGTGGGCAATTTGCCTGTGCGGGTTCGAATCCCACCTTCGGCACCATTTTTTATTTATAAAAACAATTTGACTATATAATACAATCAAAAAAACATTAATACACAAAAAATAGAGAC
>JAGYMU010000014.1 GCA_018399995.1 Halanaerobiales bacterium
CTTATCATACCAATCTTATTTGATTAATCCTCTACAGCAAAAAAATATTTTATTTCCTTTTCAATATTTAAATAAGATCCATAAATTTTTAAATTAAATCTTGTTTTATCATCACTATTTTTGTCTACATTCTCTATCTTTATATTGTACTTTTTTCCAAAATTGAAATCAAGTAGATATTTTACATCTTTATCTTTTATTTCCATATTATCTGCCAATAACCTTCCCGCTCGTGCTGTTATCTCTGCTTTTTTTCTTGAAATATGGTTATTGACTATTTTATTTAACGAAATTGATTGATTTAAAAGTGAAGTTGAAATAATTCCCGTTAATAATAAGGCTAACAACACAAAAAATATAATAAAACCTTCTTCCTTTTTAATATATAATCTCCCCTTAATAGATCATTGATACAAAATACTTAGTTGAATTTTGAAATTGCAAAAAAAGTCTAAATAAATAATTCTGGTTTTTTTCATTAAATACCTCTTCAACTGTAATATCAACTACCCCATTCATAATCGGCTCCTTATAGATGTATTGCAAAACATTATTTTTTAAACTGTACTTATCGATACCAACTGCTGGCTCTCCCTGTGAATTATAGGTTATTAATTTATAAAGGTATTCACTATCCTCATTTAGCCAAGATAGCTTCTCATCACCTTCTGAAATGAAAGCATCCGCAGAACAATCTATTTTTTCTGAAAGCCAGCTGTTTAATAAAATGCTCTTTTGTATCTGTTCTGTATTGGCCATCTCTTTTTTATATAACTTTGTGCAATTAAATATGATGAAAGTAAAACTAAGTACAATGATACTGGTTAAGGAAAGAACCAAAAGGACTTCTATTAAGCTAAAACCCTCTCTCTGTTCTCTTTTTATTTTATCCACCCCCATTCACAATTGTTTTAAGATGGAATGTTTGATCTGACCAAAAAACATCAAATGAAGTTAAAAAAAGTTTTTCATAAATTTCTTCACCAATTTTTAAGTTTTCAAGCTCAATCTCTAATTTTTCTATAAATTTATATGGATCACAGTTGTCAATATACAGTTTTTTAAAATCATGACTATAATAGCTTTGGTGACTGGCTTTTAGTTCAATATTACCTTTGTTAATCTGAAATAAAATATCCTGACACAATTGAAAGGCAAGTCTCTTTTGTTCAGCTAAGCTATTAATTTTTTTTACATTAAGAAAGAGATTAAAAAATCCCATCACGATGATTGATAATAATAATATAGATACAACTGTTTCTACAAGGCTGAAACCCTCTTTATTTAGCAACTCTGACCCTCCCCAGTTGACTGACCACTATTTTATATATATTACTACCATACTTAAATCCAACAGTACCGTGTAGAGCGGTTCCGTCATATTTAAACTTAATGCGTTCATAATAATCAGCAGTGACTTTTTTAGCATTTAAGTTTTTATATAAATTTAAATAAGCGGGATAATTTCCCTTTTTGACTACTTTTAGGCTGTCAACATCATATATCATATAGTCTTTAGTACAAGCCCTGCTATTTTGATTGCAATTTGCATCTCGATAGATTCTAATTCTCAGCTCCCTGTTCTCATCAATCGCCTTATAACGGGCCCATCTCAAGTCCATTTTTATATTTTGCACGGTAATTAAAGTTTCTATAGTCCTGTAAACGTTTCTCGTAATAGGTGATATAAAAACAAGAAGCGAAATTATTGTAACAACAGTTAATAATTCAAGTAAAGTATAGCCTTTATTATACAAAAAAATCCTCCCCCTAATATAATTATACTAGAGCGAGGCAATAATTCCTTCCATATATTATTTTTATTTACATTTATTTCTAATTATTACATAAAGTTTACTTATAAGTTATTAATTAATTCCTTGACCAGATCATACTCAACGATCGATCCGGTCCAGATTTCAAAGGATTTTACAGCCTGATATATGAGCATCTCAATTCCGCTAATTATTCGTGCATCTTTATCTTTAGCATCTTGTAGTAACTTAGTAATGCGGGGTTTATAGACCAAATCTATAACTGTATGTTTTTCTTTAATTAACTCTGCCTTGATAGGACTGATCTGTTCATATCTATCCTGTAGGCCCAGGGGAGTTGAATTTATTATGATATCTGAATGATCAATCGCTGTAGAAAGGCGATCACCGCTCAGTTCAATTACCTCTATTTGTAAAATGTCTTGTAAAAAATCTTTTTTAAGCTGTTCGGCCCTGCTTATTGTCCTGTTAATTAGATAAAGTTTTTTTAAGTCTGTTTTGGCCAAATAATAAACTACAGCCGCGGCAGCTCCACCGGCTCCTATCAGGCTGACTGTTTTATGAGCAAAATTGACTCCCTTATTATAGGCTAATTCATCAAACCCGTCAAGATCTGTATTATAGCCTACCAACTCGCCTTCTTCATTTTTAATTGTATTAACAGCCCCCAGTCTTTTTACATTTTGATCAATTCTATCTAGGTATTTAATTACATCTTTTTTATAAGGGATCGTAACATTCACTCCCCGGATCTTTAGAACCAAAATTGCTTCTATTGCTTTTTTTAAATCCGTCTGATCCTCTATATCAAAAATAAAGTAATGGTAATTCAAACCCATAATATTAGATAAATAATTGTGTATTTTAGGGGAAAGAGAAAATTCTATGTCCTTACCTAATAAACCCAATATCTGATCTTTGTTATTAACTGTAATCACTCCTTTTTATGATTACCCACTTCAGAAAGGATAATCCCTGCAAATATTAATGCGCCACCGATCAAACCCATCATCTTAAGTTTTTCACCCAGAAGTAAAAAAGAAAATAATGCTCCAAAGACCGGCTCCATTGAGAATATCAAGCCAGCATGGGTTGAAGTTGTAAACTGCTGAGCCTTACTCTGCACAAATATTGCTAAAGCAGTTGCAAAGATACCTGTATATAATATCACAGCTATACTATTAAGTTGAATAGATGCAGAAGACTGTTCAAAAAAAGAGAAGATAGTTCCCAGTACCATAACAGTTGCAATCTGCAGCCATGTTATAATCAAGGGATCTTCATTTATTATATATTTGCTCAAAAATACAATCTGTAAAGCAATAGATACAGCACAAAAAAAAGTATAAAAATCACCAATATTAAAACCGATTTCTGAAAAACCGGTTAGAAAATACATGCCTATCAGGGCTAATAAGACACCCATCCAGGAACTTAAAGAAGGCCTGTCTTTTAAAATGAATATAGATAAAACCGGTACAATTATCACAGACAAACCCGTTATAAAACCAGAACGAGATGCAGTTGTAAACTGCAGCCCGTATATTTGAAAGGCAAATCCAAAAAATAGCCATAAGCCTAAAAATGATCCAATTTTTATGGTTCTATAACTAATATTCTTTAGTTTCGTATTTAATATTGCAGTCAAAATTATAAAAGCTATTATAAATCTCAGTGATATAAAATGAAAAGGGTTCACATTTTCCAGTGCAATCTTCATCAAAGGAAATGTGGTACCCCAGATTATAACGATAAATAATAATGATAAATCAGCTTTTATTACTTTGGCCTTATTTATACTATCCATCAAAAAAACCATTCCCTACTTAAATTGATGTATGTAATTTCTTACCTAGTTTTTCTTCATCGACCACAACTATTTTGCGTTTATACAGCTTTATTATACCTTCATCTATAAAATTATTTACGATCTTTGTAACTGTTACCCGGGATGAACCAATAAGGCTGGCAATCTCTTTATGAGTCAAAATTAAATCGATCATTGTACCACCATTAATCTCAACTCCAAAATCATCGGCAAACCTTCTCAATAAACTGGCCATTCTGCCGGCCGCATCGTGAAAAACAAGTTCTCTAACCTGACTGGTGAGTAAGCGCGTCTTTTTAGCTAATGATTCTATTATTTTCAAAGCCAATCCCGGTTCGCGGGTAATTATATGTTCCAGTTTGCCTCTGGGAATAATCAATATCCTTGCATCTTCCATCGTTTCAGCAGTAATAGGATGAGGGTCTAAATCAAAAAAAGATACTTCCCCCATTATATCGCCTTCCTGTAGAATATTTAATACTTTTTCCTTTCCATCCGGTGAAAGCATTGATAATTTGACCCGGCCTGTAATCAACAGGTAAAGCCCACCATAATCATCATCTTCAAAAAAAACGATTTCCCCTTTTTTAAAATGTTTTTCAAAAGAACTTTCACAAATCAATTTTAGTTCATCTGATTCTAATTTAGAGAAAACAGCCAGATCTTTTAAACAGTTTTGTAATTCTCGCAAAGCTATTAGCCTCCTTATTCATTACCTCTCTTATTTTTTTCATTTTTAAATATATTTTTAATTCTCTCCATAAGGCCTTTATCGTTGATTTCAGGAAACTCATATCCACAGTTAGGACAACGCATTAAACCACAATTTTTTTTGTGGAGTGGACAGTTCGCACAACTATTTTGGGATTCTTTTTTATCAAATTCATAATTACATAGAGGACAGGTGATTATATCTTTTTTACTTTTATCCAATTAACTTTCCTCCTTTGAACAATTTTTACATATACCATAAAATTTAATAGTGTGATCTTTTATTTCGAAATCATATTCATCTTCAATTTTCTTTTCGAAATTTTCTAAAACTTCATCATTAAACTCAATAATACTATTGCAGTTAAGACATATTAAATGGTGATGATGTTTTTTTATCAGATTAAGTTCATAATATTTAAAAGCATCATTGAAATCAAGTTGTTTTAATATACCTAAACGTTGAAAAAGCTCAAGATTTCTATATACAGTAGCTGATCCAATATCTTCATCTTCTTTTTTTAGTATATCTAAAAGTTGTTCAGCATTAAAGTGTTTTTTATCATATTGTTGAAATGCTTTAAAAATCTCCTCTCTTTGTTTGGTTAATCTATAGTTATTTTCAAGTAATATCTCCTTAAATTTCTCAAAATTTTTATCCATAATATTATTCCTCCTCTGAGAAATATTAGCGACTAGACCTTTCTTTTTCATTTTATCACGAAATGGTTCAAATTGTAAACTATTGACTTAATATGTAAAAAATAGTATAATGTAATAGGATGAAGTCAATTTTAATTTGTTACACCTATTTTTTAAGGGGGTGGGAATTTGAAATCTACAGGTATTGTTAGAAAGATTGATGATCTTGGTAGAATGGTAATCCCAATCGAACTCCGTAAAACTATGAACATTGACAAAAAGGATCCGATGGAAATTTTTGTTGACGATGACAAAATTGTTCTAAAAAAATATGAACCGGCCTGTATTTTCTGTGGTAGTGCAGATAATACCTTCGAATATAAGGGCAGAACAATATGTCAAAGTTGTATGGATAAAATGACAGAAAAATCTAAACAATAAAGTGTGAAAAAAAGTAGCTCCTCAATAATTTGGGGTGCTACTTTTTTTATCTTGCAAATATATGAGCTCCTATTTTCTTAATAACAGGTCTATTTGCTATCCAGGTCAGATTTGTGGCTGTATCAGGATTGTAGAAAAAAAGTGAGCTATAAGTGGGATCATAACCCATCAAAGCTGCCCTAGCAGCATTTATTGATATTTGATTTGGTAAAAGATGAGCCTGCCCATCCAAAAGGCTGCTGAACTGACCTTCCTGTAAGATTACTTCCCGAATATTATCAGGAAATAAGTTATCATTCATCCTATTTAAAATCACTGCACCTACAGCAACTTTACCAGTGAAGCTTTCACCGCGTGCCTCACCGTGAATAACCCTGGCCAAAAGCAGTATATCTCCTCTTGTAATATTCATTTTACTGTATATATTATTATTAGGCATAAATCTAAATGTGCTATCACCTGCTATACCATCGATTTTTAGTCCATAGGTTTTTTGTAATTTTCTTACAGCATCTTCCGTCATCTTTCCATAAATACCATCTACTTTTCCATTATAGAAATTAAGATCTTTTAGCCTCTGCTGTAATATAGCCACATCAGAGCCCTGATCTCCATATTCTAATATCCTTGTTCCCATTTCATAAAAATTTTCTGCTTTTAGTACGTTCACATAACTCACTAAGATAAAAATGGTTATTATTAAAATCATAAATATTCTCTTTGTATTCTTTAATAACATAATATTCCCTCCAAAAATCAACCATGGTACATCCCTCTTTTTATAACCAGTTTTTCTAATAATCTCATCAGTTTGGTTGTGAAAAACTCTTCCTTATTTAAAGGATCAACCAAAATTGTTTGAAACCCCATTCTATTTCCACCTAGTATATCAGTAAAGATTTGATCACCGATTAGGGCAACTTCATTATTTGATATATCAAGGATCTTTAAACCCTGTTTAAAGGCTTTTTTTCTGGGTTTTACAGCATTACTGATTGCCGGGATGTCCAGCTGATTACTGAAGTACTCAACTCTCCTCATCATACCATTCGATATCAAACACAACTTGAAGTCTTTACTCATAATAATTTGAAACCAGTTAAATACTTCATCACTAATTTTTTTGTCAGACCAGGGTACGATAGTATTATCAACATCAATGATTATCCCTTTAATGCCTTCAGACTTTAGGACTTTTAAATCGACATCAAATATACTTTTATAATATTTATCAGGATATAATATTTTCAATATTTTTGCCCCCGAAGTTGACAATTTCTGATATACAGTAATGATAACTAATTAACTATCTATTGTCAAATATATTAAGCTTTTATAATTTTTACGGGAAATTCACTTTTTAAATCTTTTAAAATATCCAAAACTAATTTTTTTGTGCCTTTTGTTACATCAAGATAAATCTCCCCGGGCTTTCTCTTACTGACAGTTAGCACAGCTATACCTTCAAAAGACTTAAAAACCATATCAACATAAACAATTTCTTTTTGAGGCACCTCTGTTACAATTCTTTCAGTATTCAATTCCATTATTTTTTTACCTCTCTTCGGACCACAGAAAGTTTATCATATTCATTTTCAACAGGTATTCTTATTATTTCTTTGGGGTGGGGAGCAGTTTCTACCTTGTTGCCCTCTTCATTTATAATATAATCCACGCTCTCTTTTAATACTTCTCCACTGTGTTGCAATACTTCAATCGTATCTCCTTTAAAAAATTTATGTCTGACTTCAATTAATGCCTCTTTTCTATCTCGATCAAATCTCCTTATCACACCCATAAAATCGTATGTCCTCTGATAGGCTGAAGATTCATAATTTTGATCCTGCTCAGTCGGGGCTTTTAAGAAAAACCCGGTCGTATAACCTCTATGGCTTATTTTTTTAAGATCTCTTAACCATTCCTCTTTAAAACTGAAGTTATCGGGATCATCATAATAGGAGTTCAAGGCTTTTCTATAAGTTGATACCACACAGGCCACATAATGCATACCCTTCATCCTACCTTCAATCTTTAGGCTATCGATCCCGGTATCAATTATTTCTGGGATGTGTTCTATAAGACATAAATCTTTAGAATTCATTATATGTGTACCGTTTTTATCTTCGAAAATAGGATAATATTCACCCGGTCTCTCTTCTTCAACTAAATAATATTTCCAGCGGCAGGACTGGGCACAGCGCCCCCGGTTAGCATCTCTATTAACAAAATAATTACTCAATAAACAGCGCCCTGAATAGGAAATACACATCGCACCATGGATGAACATCTCGAGACTAATTTTGGTTTTTAAATTAATTTCTTTTATTTCTTTTTTATTTAATTCTCTGGCCAATATAATCCTCTCTACACCCTGTTTGTTCCAAAAAGAAGCACTGGCATAGTTTACTGTATTAGCCTGAGTACTTAAATGTAGAGGTAATTCAATATTTTGTTCCTTAATAATCTCTAAAACACCCGGATCTGATATGATGAGGGCATCTACATTAATTTCATTTAGTTGATTAAGGTATTTGGGAAGCCCTACTAAATCTTCATTATGGGGTATCATATTGACAGTTACATATATTTTTTTATCTCTATTATGGACAAATTCTGCAGCTTCTTTAAGATCCTGATAACTAAAATTGTCCGCCCCTGCTCTCAAACCATAACTAAACCCACCACAGTATACAGCATCTGCTCCATATAGCACAGCTGCTTTTAACTTTTCTAAATTACCGGCCGGTGCCAAAAGTTCGACTCTTCTCATCTTTATTCCTCCTACGAGAAACTGATATACCATCAGCTAAATCAATTATTTCCGTATGAAAATCATCATTCTCCTCTAAATAATGTAAAAAGTCCCTCATATTAACAACAATTGTCCTTATTTTATGAGCTAACTTATTGTTTTTACGTACTAATCCTTTATAAAAAACATTATCACAAATAATAATTCCATTATCACTAATCTTTTCTTGCACCTTTTTAAACAAATTTAGATACTGCCCTTTAGCAGCATCTATAAAAACAAAATCAAATCTCCTTCTAAAATAGGGTATGATCTCTTCTGCTTGACCAAACTTAAAATTAACCTTATCTTCATATCCAAAGTCTTTAATATTTTTTAAAGCCATATTCAAAAGATCTTCATTTCTTTCTATAGTCACAATTTCACTAAATTGAGGGCTGAATTTGGCTAACCAGAGAGTTGAGTATCCGATCGCTGTCCCTATTTCCAGTATCAACTTAGGTTTTTTGATCAAAACAACCGTTTTTAAAATATTAGCAGTTTCTTTATCAATAATGGGGATATGATTCTGATTGGCTTTTTTCTCTATATTTTTTAATTTATCCTGTTCCTCCCATAGTTTATAATTGTTATCAATCATCGATCAATCCCTCATTTTTCTTTTCTAGCTGCTTTTGTAAATGATCCTGATAATTATCTGTAAAAACATGTTCACCATTATTTAAAGCAAAATAAAATAGATAATCGGTTTCCTCAGGATTCAAAGCAGCCTGAATAGCTTCATGACCCGGATTGCAGATTGGACCAGGGGGAAGGCCTTTTGATTGATAGGTATTATAGACTGAATCTATCTTAAGATCCTCATAGAAAAGTCTCTCCTTTTGAGCCTCTAATACATACTGCACAGTTGCATCTATCTGTAATCTCATATCCTTATCTATCCTGTTGTAAATCACAGAGGCAACTAATGGTTGTTCATAGTTCATTTTGGCTTCTTTTTCGATCATAGAAGCTATGGTAATAAGTTGATGTAGATCATAGTTATTTTTAATCTGGCTCTCATCAATTTTTTTAACAACATTACTTTTAAATGAATTTAAGAGAACCTCTAAAGTTTCCTGAGCATTGTAGCCCAGAGGTATAGTATATGTATCTGGATAAAGGTAGCCCTCCAGACTATATATAAGCTCATCATTTTCTCTCTTTAAAAAATCAAACTCAAAAGGGTTCTTATCAATGATCTTTGTATAATCCTCAACTGCAAGTCTGCCTTTTTCAGCCAATCTGTTGATAACTTCTTTAACAGTAAAGCCCTCCGGTATAGTAACCTTAAATACAGCATTGCTGCCTTTTTTTAACTGTTCTAATATCTCAAACATATCCTGGGCAGGACTTAAATAATAATAGCCGGCCTTTAATTGATCTTCATCTCCTTTTAAATTGATATAGGTTTTAAAGACAAAACTTGATTTTATTAAACCATTATTATAAAGGGTATCTACAATCGTATGGGCAGTAGTACCTTTTTTAATCTCTATTAATATTTCTTGCTCATTACTGTAGTCTACCGGATAAGTTAAATCAATAATTTTTAAGGATAACGTTATAATTATAATGAATATTAGAAATATTATTCCAGCCTTTTTCACTTGTTTAAATACCTCTCTTTGACATTTTGAAATTCTTTTTCATCTTCAATTATACTCAGGTAATTCTGCTCACCATCTTTTACCATCTTTAAAACCAGAGCCTCTCTATTTTCATCTTCATCATCTTGATCTGGAACCAAAATTAGATATTTTCTACCGTCAAATAAAACCTCTTCTTCAATATAAAAACGTTCTTCTACATCACCGTTTTGTAAAATCAGTTGTCCGGCTTCTTCATCCACATAATAGCTACCTTCTTCATTCATCTTTTTCACCATCCTTTTTATTTAAATAATCCAAGTAATTCTGCAGAATTAAGGCTGCTGCTATTTTGTCTACAAGCTGTTTCCTTTTTCTGCGGCTTAAATCTGCATCTATCATACTTTGTTCAGCAATCATAGTTGTATATCTTTCATCCCATTCAGTTACCTTAATCTCTAAGTGATTATTTAAAAAATTAATGAATTCATCAGTTTTTTTAGCCCGGGGGCCTTTGGTTCCATTTAAGGAAGTAGGCATACCGACCACTATTTCATCTATTTCATAATTTGAGATATATTCCTTTAATATTTTCAAAATATCCTTAAGGTCATTTTTTATCAATACCTCTTTGCTCTGAGCAATCGTATTAGTACGATCACTCACAGCCAGGCCTATATACTTACTGCCATAATCAATCCCCAGTTTTCTCAACAGTCAACCCCCTATTATTGACAAAATGGTGCTTCCTTTTAACAGAAGCACCTTTTTTAGTTTATCTATTCAAATAATTTTTAACCAGCTCTTCTATGATCTCATCCCGATCAATGGTCCGAATCATCGTACGGGCGTCCTTATAACTCGTAATATAGGCCGGATCGCCTGAAAGTATATAACCTACAATCTGATTAACCGGATTATAACCTTTTTCTTCAAGGGCTTTTGTAACCCTCTTAATCACATATCCAGCTTCACTTAACTCTTCTTTTTTTGGTTTGAACCTCATCGTTTGGTCACTTTTATCTTTTCCAGGCATATTACACCACTTCCCACGTTAATTTTATTATTAAATAATTAATAAAATTATTTATTATTAACAATCTCTTTGGCCTTTTTGAGAGCCTCATCGACTCTATTAACTTTACTACCTCCGGCCTGGGCCATATCGGGACGACCACCTCCCCCACCGCCTGCTATCTGAGCAACTTCTGATATCATTTTACCCGCATTATAACCTTGATTGACAAGATCAGAAGTTATTTTGATAACAAATAAAACTTTATTATCAAGAACAGACGCTAAAACAATTATACCTGATTCTATTTTGTTTTGCAATTCATCTGCCATTTTTCTGAGGGCATTATTATCTACATTGTCCAGTTTATGAGTTAAAAGATTTACTCCATTGACTTCTTTAAACTGATCGATAATATCTGTTGATTTAGAATGAGCGATCTTATCTTTTAAAGAACGAATCTCTTTTTCCATTTCCGATATTTTGTGTTTCAACCTATTAATCTTATCTAAAAACTCTGTACTATCAGTGTTAAGCAGTTCAGCTGAATCATTTAATATATCAACTTTATTTTTAACATATTCCAAAGCATTAAAGCCTGTAACTGCCTCTATTCTTCTGATACCAGAAGCAACAGAGCCCTCACTGATAATTTTAAACAACCCAATATCACCGGTTCTATTTACATGTGTGCCTCCACATAACTCAATACTGTAATCACCCATCTGAACAACCCTAACTGTCTGTCCGTACTTCTCAGTAAAGAGGGCAGCTGCACCTTTTTCTTTTGCCTTTTTTATATCCATCTCTTTTATTTCGACATTTAGATTACTAATAATCTTTTCATTTACTCTGTATTCTATCTCTTCTAATTGATCCTTTTGTAAGGCTGAGAAGTGTGTGAAGTCAAATCTAAATCTATCGGCCTCCACAAGTGAGCCCGACTGATTAACATGTTCTCCCAACACATCTCTTAAAGCCTGATGGAGTAAATGTGTAGCAGAATGGTTGCGCATAGTAGCCCTTCTTTTGTTTTCAAACACTTCCAAATTGACCTCATCACCTGTTTCAAAACTGCCTTTTTTAACCTCTATCCTGTGTAAAAAGAAGTCCATTTTATTAATTGTATCACAGACAAGGGCCTTGGACTTTTTGCTTTTGATCAGTCCCTTATCACCAATTTGACCGCCACTTTCTGCATAAAAAGATGTCTTATCTAAAATTAATTTAGCCTGTTCACCCTCTTTTATACGATCCACAAAGTTGTCATCTTTTATTATTTTTAAAATTCGAGCCTGGTTGGACATATGTTTATATCCAACAAAATCGGTTTTGTCAATCTCATCAATAATATCTTTGAGAAGTTGATCCTCCTTTGTACTACCAAAACCAACTTCTTGTCTGGCTTCTCTGGCTCTTCTTTTTTGTTTATCCATCTCTTCTTGAAAACCTTTCTCATCTATGCTTAAACTATTTTCCTTTAAAACATCTTTGGTTAAATCAAGTGGAAAACCGAATGTATCATATAACTGAAAGGCCTTTTGGCCTGATAGCTTTTTTTTGCCATCTTCTTTAAGCTCTTCAATCATCTCTGAAAGAATATTTAAACCCTGTCTCAGGGTTTTAAAGAATCTTTCTTCTTCTCCTTTAACAACTTTTATAATTTGATCTTCCTTATCTTCTAATCTGGGATAACCACCGGACATTGTATCGATAACTACAGGGACCATCTTATATAAAAATGGCTGGTTATAACCCAACTTACCTCCATAACGTACAGCTCTTCTCAACAGTCTTCTAATTACATAACCACGCCCCTCATTGGAAGCCATGACTCCATCGAAGATAGACATAGTTATTCCCCGAATATGGTCTGCAATTAAACGATAAGCCATTTTGCTTTCTTCAGACTGTTTATAGGGGACGCCACTGTCTCCCTCTAAATAGGTAATCATAGGTTTTAAAAGATCTGTCTCGAAGTTTGATTTAACCCCCTGTAAAATTGAAGCGACTCTTTCTAAACCCATACCTGTATCTATATTCTTATTGGGTAGATTTTCATACTTACCCTGCTCAGTATAATTATATTGGGTAAAAACTAGATTCCAGATTTCCAGATAGCGGTCACCTTCACCACCAACTACATCTTCCGGACCGGTTCCATATTCTGGACCGCGGTCATAATGAATCTCTGAACATGGGCCACAGGGACCGGTGCCGATCTGCCAGAAATTTTCTTTTTTACCCATTCTTATAATTCTTTCTGGAGCAAGTCCGATAATATCATGCCAAATATTAAAAGCCTCATCATCATCTTTATAAATAGTAATCCAGAGCTTTTCGGAATCTAATTTTATTTCTTCAGTTACAAATTCCCAGGCCCAGATAATTGTCTTTTCTTTAAAATAATCTCCAAAAGAAAAATTGCCGAGCATTTCAAAAAAGGTCTGGTGCCGATCTGTACGTCCCACATTATCTATATCATTAGTTCTAATACATTTTTGTGATGTTGCAATTCTTTTTTTAGGTGGCTCTTTCCTTCCATCAAAATACATCTTAAAAGGAGCCATACCGGCATTAATCCAGAGCAGACTTGGATCATCCTGAGGAACAAGGGGAGCACTGGGTAGAATTAAATGATCTTTAGTTTTAAAAAAATCCAGGTATTTCTGTCTTAATTCATCGCCTGTCATCTTTTATTCCCCCTTTATTTTATCCTTAATTCAGCATATCTTCTCTTACCAATCTTAACGATCATTCCATCTTCTATCTTTATATCAAGATTTATCTTCTCATATTTCTGCCCATTTATACGAACTGCTCCCTGTTTAATCATGCGGCGGGCCTGGCTGTTGGAATCAACCAGTCCGGTTTCTGCCACTACTTTTACTATCCATAGTTTACCATCTTCTAAATCATCTTTATCTATATCTACCACCGGTATATCCTCCGGTAAATTACCTTTTGAAAAAACATTTTCAAACTCTTCGGCCGCCCGATCTGCCTCATCTGTTCCGTGGTATTCCTTCACAATTGTAAAGGCTAATTTCTTTTTATACTGCATAGGGTTAAGATTATTTACCTCTATTTCTTCTTTTATCTCTTGAACCTCTTGTGGATCTAAATCTGTGACCAGCTCAAAATATCTGACAATTAATTTATCAGGTAGAGACATCACCTTACCATACATATCGGTAGGCTTGTCTTTAATTCCGATATAGTTGTCAAGGCTCTTACTCATTTTTTCACTACCATCAAGCCCTTCCAGGATAGGCATCATAATTAATACCTGTGGTTCTTGTCCATATTCTTTCTGTAAATTTCGACCTACTAAAAGGTTAAACCTCTGATCTGTACCACCCAGTTCAATATCAGCCTTTATTGCAACTGAATCATAGCCCTGCATTAAGGGGTAAAAGAACTCATGAATCCCAATCGCTTTGCCTTCTATGTATCGATTATGAAAATCCTCTCTCTCCAGCATACGGGCAACCGTATATTTTGAGGAAAGATTAATCACAGCCTCAAAGTCCATCTCTGCCAGCCAGCTGCTATTGAAAACAAGCTTTGTTTTTTTTTCATCTAAAATCTTACTGAATTGTTTTTCATAGGTACGGGCATTTTCCTTTACCTCTGCTTCAGTAAGCTGTTTTCTCGTTTTGGACTTTCCACTGGGATCACCAATCCTGCCCGTGAAATCACCAATAATTAAGTATACCTCATGTCCAAGATCTTGAAACTGTTTTAACTTCTTTAAGACTACAGTATGGCCCAAATGTATATCAGGGGCTGTAGGATCAAGGCCCAACTTAACTCTTAATGGCCTATTTTCTTTTTCAGCCTCTTTTAATTTCTTTTCGAGATCCTGCTCTGATATCAAATCATTTACACCCTGTTTCAGTATTTTTAATTGACTATTAATATCCATTATTAATCTGACTTATTTATGTCAGATTGGACACCTCCCTTGAATTTAATGCTATCTATAGTTAAAATAGTATATATAAACTCTTGTTAATTATAACAGATACTGTAGTTTCTAACAAGTCCTACCATCATATTAAGTTTTATGTTATAATAATAAATTGAGAGGTGATAAATATTATGAAAAGAAAGAAAAGCCGATATATAATCGTAGCACTTATATTAATAATATCTTTAGGAATCGGCGTTACAATCGGTGCTATCACCTGGATTATAAAAGATACTCCCGATATTAGTAACTATAAAGGTTCAAGTGAAGCAACAATAATTTATAGCTCAGATGGAGCACAGTTAACAAAGCTTTATAAAGAAAATAGGATCTATGTACCCCTAGATGAAATTCCAGTTCACCTTAAAGAAGCAGTTGTGGCTGTCGAAGATAAGAATTTTTATGTACACCATGGTATTGATTTTTTTGGTATTTTAAGGGCTGTTATTGCTAACTTTAGAGCAGGTTATAGATCTCAGGGAGCCAGCACTATCACACAACAGCTGGCCAGAAATGCCCTTCTCCACCAGGAGAAAACTTATTACAGAAAAATTCAAGAGGCTTATTTAGCACTCCAGTTTGAAAGAACATATACCAAACCCGAAATATTAGAAATGTACCTTAACGAAATTTTTATGGGACACAGCGCCTATGGAGTTCAGTCAGCTGCCCTTCAGTACTTTAATAAAGATGTTTCTGAACTTAATTTAAATGAGTGTACCCTGATTGCTGGTTTACCACGTGCTCCTAATTATTATTCTCCTTATAATAATATGGAAGCAGCAATTAATAGAAGAAATTTCGTTTTAAATAAGATGGTTGAAATGGAATATCTCAATGAACAAAAAGCCAATCAAGTTAAAGAAGCTGAAATAAATCTAAGAACCCCAGACAATGACCAGGAGCAAAACTATGCACCATATTTTGTAAGATATGTACGTGATAAACTGCTGGATATGTATGGAGCAAACATGGTATATAGTAGTGGGTTAAAGGTTTATACAACATTGGATCCTGAGATGCAAGAAATTGCCAATAAATCAATTAATAATGCTTTAGAAAAGCAATATATACCTACTATTAATAAAAAAGGAACTGATGATCCTCAACAACCTCAGATGGCCTTAATTACCTTAGATGTAAAATCTGGTGCAATTAAAGCAATGATCGGTGGACGGGGAAATGATCAGTTTAATCGAGCAGTCCAGGCAGTTCGTCAACCAGGCTCTGCTTTTAAACCTTTTGTATATACCACTGCAATCAAAAACAATTACTCTCCTGCAAATATAATTAATGATATGCCTATGAAGAACCCCAAAAAAAATAGTACTAATGATAAGGAAATTTGGCCTACTAATTATGGAAATGAATACCGAGGACTGGTTAGTTTAAGAACAGGTCTCGTTCACTCTATTAATATTGCCGCAGTCAAATTATTAAAAAAAATAAGTGTATCTGACACAATCGAAACATCCAGTCAGATGGGAATTTCAACTTTTACAGAACCTGATAATAGCCCTGATCATTATTCTTTAGCCTTAGGTGGTCTTAATAGAGGGGTTAAACCTATAGAAATGGCAACCGCTTATGGTGTTTTTGCTAATAATGGTATCAGGAATGAACCCTTTGCCATAACAAAAATACTGGATAAAAATAATCGCATAATCTATGAAGCCAATCCCCAAAAAGAAATTGTATTAAGCGCTGAAACCAGTTATTTAATGACAGATATGTTGCGTTCTGTTATTTTAGAAGGAACAGGTTGGAGGGCTAACCTTGATCGGCCCGTTGCTGGAAAAACAGGTACTACAAACGATTATACTGATGCCTGGTTTGTGGGATTCACCCCTGATCTGGTTACAAGTGTCTGGATAGGTGAGGACAATACTAATAGTATGATTTACAACCAAAGAGACAGCAATGGCAACTATATCTTCCCTGAAGGGGCTGGACCTCGCACGATATCCAGTGCAGAGGCTGCTCAACTTTGGGGAGAATATATGACTGAAGTTGTTAAAGAACGTGAGGTTACTTCCTTTGAACGACCGAATGATATCAAAACAGTATCAGTCGATCCAATTACAGGTAAACTACCCAATAAATCTACGACACGCATTAAGGATGAATTATTTAAAGCCGAAAATGCACCCAGGTCAGCAGAGGATTTACACGGTCCAGTGGAAAAAGTTAAAATTGATAAGACTACAGGTTATCTGGCAACCGAAAATTGTCCTGAAGAAAACGTTGTTGAATACACATATATCGAAAAAAATATGATTAGAGTTGGTCCTGCAAATATATCCTTTAGAGAAAATAATGATGGTTCTAAAAACCCTGATAATTTAGTAAAGGGTGTATATATTGTCGATGAGGGGGAACCGGTACAAACTATAGATGTAGAATTGGGTATCCCAATCACCAATAGTAAGGGTGAAGTAATCTATGAAACAAAACCCACTCAGTACTGTCCGGATCATCCTACTGAAGATACTGCTCCTCAGGTTGACCCTAAAGATAGTGCTATATTTGATATTTGGGACTTTTTAAATAATAATAATGAAGATTAAAAAATAAATAAAAGTAAATGATCAAATAAATTACACCACAATCAAAACAACTAACACAACCCTAAAGTTAATAATTCATCAAAGCAATCTAACTTTCAAATATCGGTTAATAAAACTTCTAAATAAATGTTTAGTTAGTCTTTGTACAGTTAATATATTTAAATAGAATCGGGCTATTGGAACCTTCCAATAGCTCTTTTTTATATATAATCAATCTATAATATTTCATGTCGTTAATATCATATTAATTATCCACCAGCAGGCTCTCTTGAGATTTTTAATAAATGTAAATTTTAAATGTTTCTCTATTTTTACAAAATTAAGATTTCTCTTACAATAATAACAAAGCCCGGCAGTTAAAAATCCGGACTTTTTTATAATTATTTTAATTTTACGATAGTAACTCCCATTCCACCTTCACTCTGGTTACCATAACGATAATTATTAACCCAATTATTTTCCTCTAATATCTCCTGCACCGCATCCCGTAATGCTCCTGTACCTTTACCGTGAATAATTTCTACTGTTTTGTATCCCGCAAGTCTGACATCATCTAGATATTTATCTAACTTCATTTGGGCTTCATCATACCTCAAACCCCTCAAATCTATACTATTCACTGTACTTTGATTCTTCTTAACCTGGTATTTTTTGACCAGTCTCTCCTGTTGTACATCTGGCATCTCAATAGGAATCAAATCACTCATGTCAGCATTTACCTTCATTACTCCTGCCTGTATAATCGCTTTATCTCCTTCTATATCAACCACTCTACCTTTTTTACCAAGATTTCTAATCCGAACCATCATTCCTTTTTTTATCTCTCCGCTTTTTTCCTGAGGTATCTCTTTATCTTCTACCTTTAGCTCGTTTTTTATTTTTTTCATTTTTTTATTAATCTCGGTTGCCTCCCGATCCAATTCAGGTCGGGTTTGATCAGCCTGTTCTTTTAACTTTCGTATAATTTTTTTGCTTTTCTTTTCTGCATTTTTTATAACATCTTTTGCTTCTTTTTTGGCTTCTCTAATAATCTTCTTTTCTTCTTTTTTCAACTGATCTAAAAGCTCTTCATATTCTTTTTTTATTTTCCCAACTCTGTTTTCCTTTAACTCGGCCTCTTCTCTTAATTCTTGAAAATGTTTTCTTTCTTTATTCAATTTTTGTATTATGTTTTCTACTTCTAATTCATCTTTATCTATTAAACTGCGGGCTTTAGTAACTATTTCTTCTGGCAGGCCCAGTCTTAAGGCTATTTCAAAAGCATTACTGCCGCCTGGCACTCCCATTATTAATTTATAGGTAGGTCTTAAAGATTCGATATCAAATTCCACGGAGGCATTTTCTACACCAGGAAATGAATAAGCATAGCTCTTTAACTGACTGTAATGAGTGGTAGCAATAGTTACTGCCTTTTTAGATTTTAATTTTTCTAAGACAGCAATGCCAAGTGCAGCACCTTCCCGAGGATCTGTGCCTACCCCCAATTCATCTAATAAAATTAAGCTATTGTTATCAGCAGATTCCAAAAAATTATTTATATTATTCATATGGGAAGAAAATGTACTTAAATTCTGTTCTATACTCTGTTCATCACCGATGTCAGCAAATATTTTATCAAATACTGCAATTAAACTTTCCTCTTTGGCTGGAATATGCAGTCCACTCTGCACCATTAAGACAAAGAGACCGACTGTTTTAAGACTGACTGTCTTTCCGCCTGTATTGGGACCGGTGATTATTAAATTTTTAAACCCATCACCCACCTCTATACTGATTGGAACCGGTTCTTCTTTTAAAAGGGGGTGTCTACCCTCTTTTATTTTTATTATACCGCAGTTATTGAGACTGGGTGCAGAACCGTTTATCTTTTTACTATACCTTGCCCTGGCAAAGATCTGGTCCAGAGTTGTGGCCTTTTTTAGGGAAGATAAAATATCTTCAGAAAAATCAGCAGTTAAATATGATAGCCTCTGGAGAATTCGATATATCTCTCTTTCCTCATTCTCTTTTATTTCTCTTAACTCGTTATTTAATTTTACAACTTCCATCGGTTCCATAAAAATTGTCATACCACTGGATGATTGATCATGTACAATACCAGAAAAAGAGTTTCTATATTCCTTCTTAACAGGTACAACATAGCGGCCTTCTCTTCTGGTAACAATAGAATCCTGCAGCATATTTTGATATTTGTTGCTTTTAGTTATACTATCCAGACGGTCACGCACCTTGTTTTCTATGCTATCTAATTTCATGCGGAGGGACCTTAATTTAGGACTTGCTTCATCTTTAACTATCCCACTATAATCAATACATTTATTGATCTCTCTTTTTAGGTCATCAAAAACATCAATTTCTTGTCCTACAGCAAAAATAAGCTTGTACTCTCGTTCTATTAGGCGGGGATCGGCATCTTCTTTAATTTCATCAAAAAATTTCCTTATATTTTTAAAGGCACCTATTGTTGTCTCCACCTCTATTAATTCAGAAATTGAAAGCACTATTTCTTTATTTGCTTTTTTTAAATGATTTCTAATATCTTTTATACCACCGAGAGGCGGCTTGCTGTAATCTTTATCTATTATTTTCGCCTGTGTCACTTCTTTAAGTCTTTCTTTAATATAATTTAGATCCTTAAAGGGTTTTATCTCTGAAATAAGTTTCCGACCTAAAAAAGTATCTGCTTCATTTTTCACTTCGTTCATTATTTTTTTTAATTCCAGGACTTCTACACTATGTTTATCCAATCTATTTCACCCCAAATAGCTTTTTGATCTCTTTTTGACTAGATGTGTTAACTATATCCTCTTTTTCGGCCCAGGCCCGTCTGGCTATATATATACCATACCTCATATAGGCATATTGTTCACTGTGGTGGGCATCTGTATTGATAATCAGCTTCACATTAGAATCAAGGGTATCTCTAGCCATTTTATCATTTAAATCAAAGCGAGCAGGTGAAGCATTGATTTCTAGTAATACATTATTTTTTTTAGCAGCCTCTATAATCTTACTAAAATCCAGATTATAGGGCTTCCTCTGGCCCAGCATTCTTCCAGTCGGATGTCCTATTATGTCAATATATTCGTTCTCTATAGCTTTAATGATTCTATTTGTCATGGCCTGTCTGGAAAGATTAAAATTATCATGTACAGAACCAATCACAACATCAAATCCTTTTAAGAGATTATTTCCATAATCCAGACTTCCATCTTTTTTAATATTTACTTCAATACCTTTTAAAATCAGAAAATCAGGATATTTTTCTCTTAATTCTTCAATTTCTAACCACTGTTTTTTAACTCTATCTTCAGATAATCCATTGGCTATCTTGAGAGATTGGGAATGATCTGTAATAGCAAGAGAATGATATCCGCGCTCTAGGGCAGCTTTAATCATCTCCTCTATTGTGAGAGCTCCATCACTGTAGTTTGAGTGTAAGTGAAAATCTCCTTTTATGTCTTTTAGATTAATCAAATCAGGTAATTTATCCTGCCGGGCTGCTTCTATTTCACCCTGATCTTCCCGTATTTCAGGTTCAATATATTTTAGATCAAGCAGTTTGTATATTTCAGTTTCTGAAGCTGTATTTAACCTTTTATCCTCATCAAATAAGCCATACTCATTTAACTTATACCCCAATTTATTAGCAATCTGTCTTAATTTCACATTGTGGTATTTAGAACCAGTAAAATAGAGTAAAGCAGCCGGATATTCCTGACTATTGACTATTCTGAAATCAACCTGTAAACCTTCTGTCGTGCGAGCAGAAATTTTAGTATCACCTTTGAGTAATATATCCTCAATCAAATCTAAACTGCGGATCACTTTAAGCAAACTATGTTCTTTTTTATCTTTTACAGCCATTAAAATATCAATATCACCTATTTTAATTTTCTTTCTTCTAATACTACCGGCTGTTTCTATTTCTAATATCTGATCAGATTTTTCTTTTATCTCTTTTATTAAAGACTCTGAAGTAGAAAGGGCTTTATTTAAATTTATATAACTAACATAATCTTCATAATCAAGAAGAGCTTCTAATAAGTTCTTTTCTGTTTTAGTCCCCATCCCTTTCAATTTTCTTATCTCTTGATTTTTTAGAGCCTTTTTAAGTTCTTCAATGTTTTTTATATCTAATTCATCTAAAAATTTTTGAGCTGTTTTTGGTCCCAGTCCGGGGATGTTTAATAAATCTTCGAAACCTGGAGGAAGCTCTTTTTTTAATTCATCTAAAGGCTGACAGTATCCATCTATGAAGATGTCCTTTATGGTTTTAGCAATTCCCTGACCTATTCCTTTAATCTCTTCTAATCTATCTTCTTTAGCCAGTTTTTCGATATCTATCGAGCGGTCAGATACAATCCGGGATGCATTGTCGTAAGCCCTTATCCTATATTTATTTTCTCCCATAATCTTCATTAAATCTGTATATTCACTGAGTATTTCTGAAATTTCTTTATTGCTAAAACTATGCATAAATTATCACCTCACTTATAAAAATTGACCATAACTTTAATTATGGTCAAATAGTCGCTCCAAATTTTCTTTTACATAGGGAGTAAAACTCAAAAATCTATCTGCTAAAAAGGATTTATCAAGTGATTCTGCCAGGGATTGATAGGGAATTTCTGATAAAATCAAAACAATAAAATATATTAAAATACCTCCTTTGATCAGTCCAAACAGGGCCCCTCCGACCTGATTAATCGGTTTTATGAAGGCATTATCAGTGATTTTTTCTAAGACATTACAAAAAATCTGAATTACTATATTTACTCCTATAAAAATGAGTGCAAAGCTGATAAACTGTAAAAAGGTCTCAGATACATCTAAGTACGGCCTTAAATAATATTGCAAATCAGGATACTTTGATATTGCAAGATAAAGAGATACTAAAATACCTATAAAGGTGGCTGTTTGTTTTACAAAACCTTTTTTATATCCTTCAAATATGAAATAAAGGAGGATGATGCTTATTATAATATCTATAACAGTAATTGAACCATCCAATTATTATTATGCCTCCTCCAGTAGATTATTTAGTTCTCTATTAGCTCTTTTCAGTGATTTGTTGTCTTTGATCAGCTTATTTTTAAGCTTTTTTAATTCCTTATTTTCTTTTTTAATATTTTTTAATTCTTCCTTAACCTTAAAAAGTCTATCTGCCAAATTTACCATAGTAAGTCCAAGCAGACTTCTGCGCGGTAAACGGGGATAGGTTTCCTGTATCTCTTGACCGATATTATTAATATATTCTGCCAATTGATTAACATATTCTTCTGAAACTTTGCCTTTGACCACTAAGTCTTCATCTAAAATCCTGACCTTTAATTTGTTTACCTCTTCATATTTTTCCATTATAATACAACCCCTGTTTGTTTAAGTTCTTACTTTTATAAATTCACTATTATATCTTAAAATCCTGCAATTACAGTTATTTTTTTCTGATTTCTGCCTCATATTTATTTTTTAATTTTTCAATAATCTGATTTACAACTGAATTTACCTCTTGATCAGTAAGGGTTCTATCTTTAGCCTGGAATAATAGTTTGAAGGCAATTGACTTTTTACCTTTAGGAATCTGCTCTCCCTGGTATATATCAAAGAGCTCTGTATCCTTCAAAATCTCCTGTCCCTGGCTGTTTATAAGATTAAGAACCTCCATCATTGGAATCTCTTCTGATAACATAACTGCCAGATCTCTTACTACAGCAGGATATTTGGGCAGCATTTCAAATAGGTAATCTCCTATTTCAACCTCTTTAAAAATAGTCGTTAAATCAATCTCAAGTACTGCACTACGTTCTTTAAGATCATATTGTTCAATAATTTCTGGCTTTAATTCTCCTAAAGTTCCAATTTTTTCATCTTCATAGAATATATCAGCAGTCCTACCCGTATGATAAAATGGTTGGCTCCCGTTTAAATATTTTACATTCTTATCTATATTAAGCTTTTTAAAAAACTCTTCTAAAACCCCTTTTAAATAATAGAAGTCAGGGGCATCTAAATCCCATCTATCCTGAACAGATCCCATCGATCCTGCAGATAACTTTGTTTTTTCAAGGGGCCGTTCATTTTTACCCTGATTGAAAAAAACACGCCCTATTTCAAAATATTTAAGCTCTTCGATCTGCCTTTTTGCATTTGTTGACATTGCTTCAACTAATCCTGGTATGAGTGAAGTTCTTAACAAACCGAAGGCCTCATTCAGGGGATTTTTAATACTTACCCAATCCATATATCTGTGATCTGAAGGTAAATTAAGGTTTCTATAATCATCAGGTCCCGTCAAACTGAAGGTTATAATTTCATCCAACCCAGTTGCATTCATAACGTTTTTAATCTTCTTTTCAATTTTTTGAATTCGGGTTCTTTTGCCTACTTGATTCGATCTCGGTATAGTAGAGAAGATATTATTATATCCATAGATTCGAGCTACCTCTTCTATGATATCGGCATCCTCTTCTATATCATTTCTATAAGATGGTACTTTGAATTTTAAACAGTTTGCTTCTCTTTTTATTGTCTCTATCTCCAGTCTTTTCAGCATATCTTCAATCTCATCTTTATCTAGGCTTATACCTAAAAGACGGTTTATTTTAGAAATTTCGACCTTAACTATATTTTCCTGGTAAGTAAGGGGATAATTATCTATAACCCCCTTTACAACCTGGCCCTCTGCATATTCCTGCATGAGAAAAGCGGCTCTTCTACCCGCTGTTACTACATTTTCTATATCAATACCCCGTTCAAAGCGGTGTGATGCTTCACTCGGTAGGGCTAATTTGCGGGCGGTTTTGCGAATATTGGTCGGGTTAAAATAGGCTGCTTCTAAGAATATATCAGTCGTGTTTTCTGTAACTTCACTGTTTTCAGATCCCATTACTCCTGCTACAGCGATGATTTTATGGGGATCGGTAATAACAAGTGTTTGTTCATCCAGACTCCTTTTAACACCATCCAGTGTTATCACACTTTCTTTTTCTTTTGCCCTTCTTACAATAATCTTACGATCTTTAATTTTATTTAAATCAAAGGCATGCAGAGGTTGATTATATTCCATTAAAATATAGTTGGTAATATCAACAATATTATTTATAGGTCTAATACCTGCTGCCCGCAGTCGGTTCTGCATCCATTTAGGGGAAGGCTTTATTTTTACATCTTTAATAATCAGGCCAGCATAACGCGGACATAAATTCTCATCTTCAATTTTGATCTCTGCTATTTGATCTGCTTTCTGATCTTTTTTTTCATTGATATCTATCTCTGGATATTTTATACTCAAATCATCATCCTGCATTGCTTTAACCTCTCTGGCAACACCAATCATACCCAAACAACGAGCATAGTTGGGAGTTAGATCAAGTTTATAGACATACTCGTTTAGTCCTTGATATTTGATAAACTTTTCTCCTTTTTTAGCCTGATCTGATAAAACCATAATACCACTGGCTCTTTTCTCCTGCAGACCAAGTTCATCTTTTGAGCAGATCATGCCCTCAGAAACCTCTCCCCTAATAGTAGTCTTTTCAATTTTCATTCCTGTTGGCAAAGTTACTCCAACCTCTGCTATAGGTACCTTAATATTCATTTTAATATTAGGCGCCCCTGTAATCATCTGAAGTGTTTTTTCTTTGATATCTACCCTGCAGATCTTCAGTTTGTCAGCATTGGGGTGGTCTTTAATTTCGATGATCTCACCGATTATAATATTTTCTAAACCTTTACCTAAATAATCTAATTCCTCTACTTCCAGACCCGCCATTGTCAGCTTATCTGACAGTTCAAAGGGGGAGTAGGGGAAATCTATATATGTTTTTAACCAATTATATGGAACCTGCACTTTGATTCTCACTCCCTCTTTTTAAAATTGGTGGATAAATCTTTTGTCATTTTCATAAAGTACTCTAATGTCATCTATATCATATTTCAACATTGCTATTCTGTCCCAGCCCATTCCAAAAGCAAAACCGCTGTATATATCTGGATCTAAGCCAGACATCTTAAGTACATTGGGATGAACCATACCTGAACCCAATACCTCTACCCAACCTGTATAAGAACAGAGAGAACATCCCTTTCCCTTACAGACATTACATGAAACATCAACTTCTGCACTTGGTTCTGTAAAAGGGAAATAGCTGGGTCTAAATCTTATCTTTCTTTCCTTTCCATATATCTCATGTATGAAAATCTCAATAACACCCTTCAAATCACTAAAAGAAATATCTTTGTCAATAACAAGACCCTCTATTTGATGAAAATTAGGAGAATGTGAAGCATCGAGCTCATCAGATCTGTAAACACGCCCCGGAGCTATAATTTTTATGGGGGGTTCTTCTTTTTCCATGGTTCTAATCTGAACCGGGGAAGTATGGGTTCTTAACAGATACTGATCATCTATATAAAGTGTGTCCTGTAAATCGCGCGCAGGATGATCTTTAGGAATATTTAAAGCCTCAAAATTATAATATTCTGTTTCCACCTCTGGACCTTCTTCAATAGAAAAACCCATACCCAAAAACAACTCAACTACTTCATCAATAATATGAGTGAATGGATTTTTATGTCCAACATCAACTTTATTACCAGGTAAAGTAACATCAATTGTTTCTGACTTTAATTTTTCCGCCTTAAGTTCTTTTTCTTTTTCTTCCTTTAACTGATTATATAATTTCTGTATCTTATTTTTTAAAATATTGGTTTCTTTACCAACTATAGGTTTTTGTTCATCAGCTACCTGTCCCATTTTAGAGAATATCTGAGCTATTTTACCTTTTTTTCCCAGATACTTTACTCTCAGCTTTTCCAGCCGTTTTAAATTTTCAACCTTCTTAAATTTTTCCTGTGCTTCAGACTCAATCTTTTTTATCTCTTTTAATAAATCCAATATTTAACACCTCCAATTTCCCATAAAAAAAACTCGTCCTTGATTAAGGGACGAGATCAACGCGGTACCACCCTAGTTACCTTAAAAAATAAGATCACTTGAATTTGATAACGGAATTACCCGGATGAGACCTACTTAAAAGTTCAGCCTTCAGCTCCAGAGTGAACTTCATTACAAGGTATTAATGAGAATGCTCTCAGTCATGTAGCAAACTCTCCCTGTATTAATTTCTTGTAACTACTCTCTCCTTCTCAGCTGTTTTTTGTATCTTTTTTTAAAAAATTAAGTACTTCTTTTAATCTCTGTTTTAAAAATCCTCCTATATGCCAAATACGCATTGACCGACCCTGTTTCCTCAAACAATTTCCAGAATAATGATGCAGTTATTCCCAACCAGGACCACATCCTTTCACAGAGATAATCGCTTTTAATTTTTTTTATTATATCATAACTTCCTTGTTTTGACAAGGATATTAATCTATTTATTGAGAATTTTCTAATATTTTAAACATCAAAACCCCTGCAGCAACTCCCGCATTTAAGGATTCTATATTTCCTCTGAGCTGTATTTTGACTCTCTGGTCAGCAATATCAAGAAATTTTCTTCTAATTCCGTGTGCCTCATTCCCTATAATCAAAGATAGCGGCTTTTTATATTTAAGATCATTATAATAGCTGTCTGTTTCTAAATCAGCTGCATATATAGTCTGATCTTTTTCCCCCAATAGTCTAGTTAGTTCATCTGTTTTAATATCTTTGATTATCGGGAGACAGAAAAGTGCCCCCATAGATGCTCTCAGAACCTTTAGATTAAATATATCTACAGAGCCTTTCGCAATGATAATAGACTGAAATCCGGCCGCTACAGCCGTTCTGATAATCGTGCCCATATTACCGGGGTCCTGAATCTGATCTAAAATTAAAATATAATCCTTAGCAATAACCTCATCTTGTTTAAACTTAGATTGTTTTACTACTGCGATAACTGATTGAGGGTTTTCTGTGTCTGCTACTTCTTTGATCAGCTCTTCTGTAACAAATATTAGTTTATTTTCATTATTTATTAAGAAGGATTCTTTTTTATTACTCTTATAAAATTGGCTACCTAAAAATATATTTTCAAAATCAGCCCCAGCCTGATAAGCCCCTCTGATTAATCTCAAACCTTCCAAGATAAACCGATCCTTTTTTTGTCTATATTTTTTTCTATATAGCTTTCTAAGTTCTTTAACCCGTGAATTTTTTAAACTTTTGATCTCATTCATAAATGATCACCTAAATATATAAAACCCGGTTAAACCGGGTTTTATAAGAAATTTATAATTCTTCCCTCGCGATATTAACCAATTCGCTGAAGGCATCTTTATCATTTACTGCTAAATCAGCCATCATTTTTCTATCAATTTGAATATCAGCCTTTTTTAAGCCATTAATAAATCTGGAATAGGAAAGTCCATTTTGTCTGGCGGCTGCATTTATTCTGGTAATCCAAAGGCGACGAAATTCGCGTTTTTTAGCCCTTCTATCTCGATATGCATACTGTAATGATTTAATAACTGCCTGTTTGGCAGGACGAAAAAGGGTACTCCGCGAACCTATAAAACCTTTGGCAGACTTTAAAACTTTCTTTCTTCTTCTACGTGCTTTGGAACCTCTCTTTACACGAGCCATAATTATTCACTCCTTTGCGAAACTTCCCAAAATATTAATTATTCATATGGTAAAAGTTTTTTGTATTTTTTTTGATATGTTTTATCCATTATTGTAGACTTTCTTAAATGCCTCTTCCTCTTACTTGATTTTTTAGTCAAAATATGGCTTTTAAAAGCCTTATGTCGCTTAATTTTACCATTTTTAGTAACTTTTACTCTTTTTTTAATACCCTTGTGTGTTTTTAGTTTAGGCATTGTATAATTCCTCCTTATTTTTCACTAATCGGGGTTAAAAACATAAGCATACTATGGCCCTCCATCTTTGGGCTACTTTCAACCTTACCGATATCTTCGGTTTTTTCTTTGAGTCTATCCATAAGTTCATAACCAAGATTTTTATGGACCATTTCTCTACCTCGAAAGCGAATGCGAACTTTTACCTTGTTTTTATCATTCAGAAATCTTCGTGCCTGTTTCAATTTCACATTAAAGTCATGATCCTGTATTTTAACACCCATTTGGACTTCTTTGACTTTCATTACATTTTGATTTCTTTTCTGTTTTTGTCTTTTTTTTGCCTGTTCATATTTATATTTACCGTAATCCATGATCTTACAGACAGGCGGGTTAGCCTGAGGAGCTACTTCCACTAAGTCAAATCCTCGTTCTTCAGACATTCGTAAGGCTTCATCAAATTTTTTAATACCAATTTGTTCACCTTCATTATCAATTAACCTAACTTCATTAGCCCTAATCCGTTCATTAATCTTTAGATTATTATTACTAATTTTATGCACCTCCACTTTTTTTTGACAATAAAAAAATAAACGGGTGGTAGAAACCACCCGTTGAAATCATAAAGTTAGAAGACATAATTTGAATAAAGATAAATTTTCTAACTATTGACCAATAATCCTATTATTGGTGAGAAACAGTGGTTTCTACTTTATTGTCGAATTAAATTTTACCACAGTTAACTGCACTATGTCAACTTTCTACCTAACTTTTTTTCTTATCTCTTCTAATATTTTAGCTTTGAATTCTGCAAAACTGAACTCTCCCATATCGCCTTCATCCCTATCACGTACTGATACAGTGCCTTCTTTTGCCTCACGAGATCCTACTATTAACATATAGGGGATCTTCTCCAGTTGAGCCTGCCTGATCTTATATCCCAGCTGTTCATTACTTCCATCAACCTCAACCCTAACATCCTCTGCAAACAACTTATCTTTAATTTGATAAGCGTAATCAAGCTGGTCATCAGATACAGGTAAAACAACGGTCTGCGTGGGAGAAAGCCAGGTGGGAAAGGCACCTGCATATTTTTCTATCAACATCGCCAGAGTCCGTTCATAACAGCCTATCGAAGTTCTATGAATAATATAGGGTCTTTTCTTTTCATTATTTTCATCTATATAAGTCATGTCAAATCTTTCTGGCAAGGCGAAATCAATTTGTACTGTTATTATCGTATCTTCTTTACCATGTACATTTTTAAACTGTATATCAAGTTTAGGTCCATAAAATGCAGCTTCGTCTTCTGCTACTACATAATCTAAATCCAGTTTATCTAAAATATTTTTCATTTTTTCCTGAGAATCCTTCCAGGCTTCTGGATTATCAATATATTTTCCCTTATTAGAAGGGTCCCACTTAGAAAATCTAAACCAGATATCTTCTCTTATACCTAAAACATCCATGAAATAGTCTATAAGATTGACTACTCCTTTAAATTCTTCTTCCAGCTGTTTTGGTGTTACAATCAGATGACCCTCTGAGATAGTGAACTGTCTAACTCTAATCAAACCGTGCATTTCACCGGAAGATTCGTTTCTAAATAAGGGTGAAGTCTCTGAATATCTAAGAGGTAGATCCCGATAGCTCCTTAATTTTGAGTTAAATATTGTAAAATGGTATGGACAGGTCATTGGCCTAAGGGCCAGTATTTCTTCATCCTTTTTTTCATCACCCATAATAAACATATCATCTTTATAGTGTTCCCAGTGACCTGATACTTCATACAAATCTTTCTTGGCCATAAAGGGGGTTTTGGTCATCTTATAGCCGCGTTTTTCTTCTTCATCTTCTACAAAACGCTGAAGCAATTGTACTATTTTGGCGCCCTTTGGTTTTAAAAGAGGTAATCCCTGACCGATAATATCTGAAGTCATAAAAAGATCAAGCTCTCTACCCAATTTATTATGATCTCTTTTTTTAGCTTCTTCTAATTGTTTAAGATAATCCTTGAGTACTTTTTCTTCTAAAAAAGAAGTCCCATAAATTCTCTGAAGCATCTTGTTATTTTCATCACCACGCCAGTATGCACCGGCCGTATTGAGTAATTTAAAAGCTTTTACCCAATCAGTTGAAGGTAAATGAGGACCCCTGCACAAATCCATAAAATCTCCCTGTTCATAAAAGCTGACCTTATCATCCTCTATCTCCTTAATTAATTCAACCTTATATTTTTCTCCCTTTTCTTTCATCAATTCAATTGCCTTTTCTCTCGGCACTTCCTTTCTTTTAATCTCATAACCAGCTGCAATAATCTTTTCCATCTCAGCCTCTATTTCATCTAAATCATCTGTACTTAAACTGTCTTTTAAATCAAAATCATAATAAAATCCGTCCTCAATAACAGGTCCAATGGCCAGTTTGGCATCTGGATAAAGACGCTGTACAGCATGTGCCATTATGTGAGATGTCGTATGTCTGTAAATGTCCAAACCTTCTTTAGAATCAATAGTTATGATATTCAAACTACAGTCTTTTTCTAATAAATAGTCAGCATCAACCTTTTGTCCGTCGACTACGCCTGCAACAGCATCTCTGCCCAATCCTTTACCGATAGAATAGGCTACTTCTTTGACCGTTTTTGCCTGATCAAAGCTGAGAATACTGCCGTCAGGAAGTTCTACCTTAATTTTACTCAATTTTATTGCCTCCTTATGTGTTTTTAAAAAAATGTATTAAAATAAAAAAAGGCCTAACCCATCTCCTCTAGAGACGAATTAAACCGCGGTCCCACTCTAATTGGTCAAACCCTCTTTTTGGATTCTAACGATATCCATAAAAACCGGATAGAAATACTTTGCTTTCTTTCTATCAGCTCCGAGGTGGTCTTCACCTATCTAAAATCCAGATACTTACAGCCTGAGGTATCTTTCTCTTTTGAATCTTAAAATAGTTTACTCTTCTCTTCATAGCCTTTTTAAAATATTTATTATTTTCTTAATTATATTATTATATGGTTCTTATGTCAAGAAAGATGGCCCCTATATTATTGTTATTATGATTAAATAAAATTAAATAGGGTTTCAGGGGATAAAATATACCACAAAAATTACTTAGATCCAAGTAATCAGCAAAAGCTGACCCAGGCCAATGATAAAACCTATTAGGCCACCTAAGTATTCAATATGCTTCAGTTCTTTATCTGCTATCTTTAATATAATCTCTTCCAAGGTAGACATGGGAAAAGATTTGATCTTATTTTCTATCATTTTTTTAATATCTACTTCTTTTTTTACTTTTTCTGTCAGACTTTCCATCCAGTTTTCAAAATTGGCATGAACTTCTTCTTTTATCACATCTACAATTATTTCACGGCTGATATCTTTTAAAAGCCTCGGCATAACATATTTAAAATTCTCATTAATCTTTTTGCTAATCGTATCCTGTATAATTATATCGAGCTCTTCTTTAATAACTTCCTGATCAAATTCATCTATGATATTGTCAATAGAAAGCAAATTGTTATCAATTGTTTCTGCAATATTAACTGCCAGTTCATCCCTTCTTCGTGGGAGTAGGCCCTGTATTTTTATATTAAATATCGGAATATTAACGGCCTCAATTGGCCTAAATAACATCTTAACAGCAATATAATTTGTGAAATAACCGATAACAGCTCCTAATATCGGGATCAAAATATAATAATTCATAATTAACTCCTTTAAAATAAAAAATACCCGCAAATACGGGATCAAATAAAAAATAAAATGGTGTGGGTAAGTGGATTCGAACCACTGGCCTCTACGATGTCAACGTAGCACTCTGACCAACTGAGCTATACCCACCTGAAGTGG
>JAGYMU010000140.1 GCA_018399995.1 Halanaerobiales bacterium
CGTACTACAGATGAGATGAAAGAAGGCACACCAAATACAACAGAATATACAATATATACTGGCTGGGATGACACAGGTATCTGGGACTTTAATGATGTTTCTTCTTATCCGGAGTTGAAATAATAATATAGAGCCAATATGTATAATCTAAATTGAAATTAAGTTTAAAAAAGATCCAGTTTAGAGAACTTCCCCATTCTCTTATTGTTAAAACACATTATTGGTATAGGCTGTTCTATATTTCTAGATTCTAACGGACGTGTTGGTTTGATTTCTTATTCAGATGGATAAATATAATTTTTAGTTAAGAATACCACAGATAATTTTTGCTGTGGTATTTGTTTACGATATAATTATAATTTATCAGAGGTATAATAATATTTATCTTGAATTATATAATTATAAGAAATTTATTAAAATGAATGGGAGTTGATTTGCTTGTTAAAAAGAGAGACTGAGTTAATTACTTTTTTGTTAATCGCTTTATTAATACTGAGCGGTTGTTCTTCTGATGGAGGGCCTTCTGCAGGGTCTAATCCCAACAATGTTGTCGTAAGTGTTGAAGGTGGGGGTGAAGTTACCCAGGAAGATAGTGGAAGTAAAACTGAATTAAAAGCTCAGCCAGATGACGGATCAATTTTTTTAAGGTGGGAAGGTGACATAGTCAGCACAAATAATCCAGAATATGTTAATAATACAGAGGTACAGGATATTACTGCTGTTTTTGTTAGTGACAGCAGCTTAGATAATGGAGTATTTAAACTGATTAATTCTTGGGGAAAAGAATTTGGACCCAATAATGATGGAGCTTTTTATATGACATATGAAGCAGCCATTAAAAATGAAGTTTATGTAACTATGTTTGAACCAAATGATAATTATGAACCAAAAGCTGTTGCATTAATCAATATCTCCAATCCCTCAAGAGAAGATGTAGAAATTAAACTGAGTAATGGCCAAAAAGATAAAAAACTTTATTCAAATAAAGTCGATATGTATTTTTCTAATGAATACAATATTTCTGATTATGAATTTTATTATAAAGGTGGATCTATTCCTTTCCCCAATAATAATATTGTAATTGATATTACAGATTTACTGCCGCTGGATGGGGAATTAAGTCTTGAGATAACAAATGATTCTTCAGCATCAGCTTACATAAGTGAATTTTCTTTAGAATTATATGATGATTACAGTAGTCAGCCTGAAGAAGTTTATTCTAAAGATATAAATGGTAGTATTGAAGTTGCAGCTGGAGATACTGATATCTTGAAATTAGAAAATATATTTACTGAACAAAGTTATATAAGTTCTGCTGGGTTTTCATATTTAGAAGGGTTTTCCCGCAGCATAACTAAAGGGGATATTGAAAATTATGATGAGCCGGCTGTTAACCAGAGTCTAAGTTCTGGAAAAAAATCGGGAGGGCTGCTCAACTTAACTAAGTTAGAGCATAAAAAAGCCTTAGAAGATAATCTAATACAAAAATTGGATACATCTCTGCTTGCAGCCAGCTTTAGAGATGTAGATGCTGTTGATAACTCTCAGTCAAAATATTTTCCACCTGTAGGAAATCAAAAACAGGAAGGGTCATGTGTTTCTTGGAGCATGGTTTATTATACATTAGGTTATTATGAAGCAAGAGAAAACAATTGGGATTTAAGTGCTGAAGACTATCAGGATATAGCAGAAGATAATTTATTAAGTCCGGATTTTATTTATCAGCTTGTTAATAATGGTGAAGATTTGGGAAGTTATTATATTGATAATATGGCGATGATTACAAATACAGGTGCAGCCAGCTGGGAGAATATGTATCCTGATGATAAAGAACACACTAACTGGGGTAATGAAGCTGCCTGGAGAGAATCAGTAAAATATAAAGCAGCATTTCCTGTATATGAAATTCTAGTAAACAGCTATGATGATATTAGAGCTATTAAACATCTGCTAAATGAAGGTTATATAATGAGCATCAGTATAAATGCAGAGGAATATTTTAAAAGTTATACAGATAATAATATAGAATATAAAGAGCTTTGGACTGTAGATAATTATGATGGCAGTGAGACTAATCATGCAAATACAATAGTCGGTTATGATGATAATTATAATGGAAGTGCAGAAGATATAACTATTAAATAATCTGGTGAAAAGAGAGGTGTTCTTATGTTAAAAAGAATATTAATTTTATTAGCTGCAGTATTTTTAATATTCATCTTTACAGGCAGTTCTTTTGCCTTGAATATTATTGAGAAAAATGAAAATCAGATTTTCGAAATTCAGCTTTTAGAGAATTCTTCTACAGGATATATCTGGGATCTCGAGATCGAAGATGAAAAGATTGTAAGACTAATTGATGTAAATAAGCGGTCTTTAAAAAAAGCAGATCAGAGGCTGGCTGGAGCTCCTGATATTAAAACATGGACTTTTGAAGCAAAAAACAAAGGGGTAGTTGAACTTAACTTCAATCTCCAGCGGATGGGTTCACCAGAAAATAGAGAAAAAGAATTGAATTATCTGATAGCTGTGGATATACCTGTAATCAGATTATCGGAAAATAGTGTTGAAAAAATATCTCTTTTTGAAAAACCTAACAGCGGCTATAAATGGCATTTAAGCGCAAACGAAGATTTTTTAAGAATACTGAAAACAGACTATATGCAGATAGAAAAAAATGATAGTATCGTAGATACCAGTCCCAGAGTGAAGAATTGGTATATCAGCAAAAAGAAGAACGGCTATACTATAATTGAATTTAAGCTTTATAGAAGATGGGAACAAAGTAACATTAAAGCAAGAAAATTATTTTTAATCACAGCTGAACAATAAGCCATCTAAAATTAAATATAGCCTATTATTTTTAGCTTTATTACTTTGATTTTAACAATATAGAGTCCAGTTCTTAATACTTTTTGGAGCTGGACTTTTTTAATCTTCTATTATATTAATTGAT
>JAGYMU010000141.1 GCA_018399995.1 Halanaerobiales bacterium
CAGCTGCAATTAATCGTCATATGAATCTTGCAATTAGAAAAAACAATTGTAAAAGTCTCAGGACATATTCGCAAGAATTTCCTGGTATGCATACTCATAACTATCCTTTAAAAAAGATAAGTCCGAAAGATGGTTGGGTCAAATATCTGAAAGCAGTTCTATTTACACTGCAAAAGGAAATAAGTTTTACAGATTCTTGCGGGTTAGACGTATATGTTACTGGAGACATACCTGTTGGGGCAGGTCTTTCCAGCTCAGCTGCCTTAGAAGTGGTATTTCTATTTGCTCTAAACGAATTATTTAACCTCCATCTTGAACCAAAAAAAATGGCCTTCCTGGCACAAGAGGCCGAAAATGATTTTGTAGGTGTGAAATGCGGCATAATGGATCAATTTATTTCTATTATGGGTAAGGAGAATCATGCCTTATTTTTGGACATTCATACAATGGATTATCAATATATTCCCTTATCACTTAATGAGTATATTTTCGTATTAATTGATACATCTGTTTCTCATAGTTTAGCTAACAGTGAGTATAATATAAGGCGACAGGAATGTGAAAAAGGACTGAAGATATTGCAGGATTGTCTTGGCCCGCATTTAAAATCTTTAGGTGAAGTGAAATTAAAAGAAATTAATCGTTTTCAAAAAAGATTCCCGGTAAATATTTATAAAAGAATTGTTTATATTGCTGAAGAAAATCTACGTGTTCTGAAAATGGTTACTGCCTTAAAAAAAAGATCATTCCACCAGGTAGGGCAATTATTATATGCCTCTCATAATGGCCTTAAATACCTCTATGAGGTTAGTAGCCCTGAGCTGGATATGATTGTTGATTATCTAAGAGCTAGTGAAGGGGTGGTTGGTGCAAGGATGATGGGAGGAGGATTCGGAGGTTGCGTATTAGCTTTAGTCAATAAAGAGAAAATAGAATCAATATTTTCTTTAGTTAAAAGGAAATACAATATCATTTTTAATCAAAATCCCCTGCTTTATTCTATGACTTCTATTACCAATGGAATTGCATATGAATAGCAGAGAATTAAATAATTTTTTTAAAGTGGTTGTTTCCTGAAAACAATTAGCTTTTTTCTAATCCCAAAAATTATTATCTTAAATATAATAATATTTAGAATTTAGGAGATACCTAATGTCAATTAAAAAAACTGTTAACCAAAAATTAAATGTAAAACCCATTTTCTCTCATCTGATTCATAGCAGTAGTTACGAAGGTCCCTGTAGAATTGGGGAAAGTTATCAGCTCACACCTGAATATGACAAAAATATTGGTGAACAAACATTTGGAAAACTAAAAAAAGGTCTAAGAAGTATTTATTCAGACAATATTAATCTCTTAGAGCCTTTATATATTACTTGGTCAGATGATTTTATTCTTAAAGAAGAAAAATTAGAATTAGTTGAAACTGATTTATATAAAACAGATATTTTTCTTGTTAATGGACATCTTTCTGCATATTATGCGGGAGAATTAGCCAAAAAATATAAAAAACCTGTTGGTGTTGCTGGCCCCTTTGTCAGCACTGATGCCTCTGCCTATTTACAATCGATTGGGCTTGAAGGTTATGCCTATATGGATCACACTGAGGCTAACGCGCATTTTTCTCTTTTAAGGGCAAGGAAAGGTATTAATCACACAAAAATTCTTCAGGTATTGAAAGATAGTATGATAACAAAAGGTGTTGTCAGTAGTATTAGAGACCACGAATTCCTTACTCAAAAGTATGGTATTCAATTTAACTATATTAATTCACAAGAATTACTGGATACTGTTACTCATTTGGATAAAAAAGGTATTACTCAATCTGAAAGAATAGCTGACAATTTAATAAAAGATGCCGAATTTTGCAATGTTGATCGGCAGTATATTATTAATTCTGTCAAGTTTTTTGTTACTGTAAAAAGATTTTTAGAAAAATATGAATGTAATGCGTTCACTATACCATGTTTTGAAATCTGTTCTACAAGAAGACTTGATAAAGAAAAATATACTTTTTGTCTAGCCCATTCACTTTTAAAAGAAGAGGGCATTCCCTCAGCATGTGAAGCTGATATGAGTGTCCTTTTTGCTTTAGACATTCTGATGAATTTAACCAAGTCTGCCCCGCATATGGGAAACTTGCACCCTGCCAGTATAGCAGATGATATTCCTAATATGGGTGGAGGTGGAATATTGGTTTCTAAAGATTTTAGGACTATTCCTGAAAAATTTAAAAAAATGGAAAACCTTGTTTATATCTTTCATGCTGTACCTACACGCTATATGCAAGGAAGAGATAAAGAACCAAATTCTTACGGTATTCAAGCTTTTACTTACTCTGGTTGGGGTGCAACACTTAGACATAACTATGATGAAGATATTAATAAAGAGATAACTTTTCTAAGAGTTGATCCTTCTGCAACCAAAATGTTAGCAACAAAAGCAAAAATTGTTGGCGATATAGGGTATAAGGATAATATTGGATGTTCGACTGGTTTTTATGCTCAAGTAGATGATGTTAAAGATTTCTTTAAAAAAGAAAGTATTGTTGGGCATCACCATGCCTGGGTATACGGAGATATAAAAGAAGATATTAAGGAATTAGGCAAAATAATGGATATAGAAGTTTTAACTGCTTAAATCAGATTTCTAACCCTTTTGAGTATAAAATTGAAAAAAAATGTTCAGAAGATTTTATATACAATGATGAATCTTGCTACTTTATATAAGAAATCTTTGTCAGTCTGTTTTCGATCCTAATAAGTTATCTTCAGTTTGAGAAATATATACCACAGTTGCAGATAATTTGCTCTTTAACAAAAAAACAAAATTTGGCACAGACCACGTTTATCATATCTTTACTTTTTCATTTCGATTCGATATACTTTTAAATTGTCTTCAATATTTTTAAAGATAAGCATTTTAATCGGATTG
>JAGYMU010000142.1 GCA_018399995.1 Halanaerobiales bacterium
CTTTATACATGGTCTAATACTTCTTAATCTGTCTATTCTATCTTCTTTATTCATATCATTGGAGTGGAGAGGAGTAGAAGCAAAGGGAAAAAATATAACCCATCCATGGACTACTACCTCTCCAACCTCTTACGAGGCAAATGAAACTTCCATGGACTATAAGACTTCTCTACCTTCTGCATCTTCCGGGTCTGGCATACATCCTATTTCTTTAGTTTGATACCACCCTGCTAAGTCTTGTGAGGGATTATACTCTCCTTTTATCTTGTACTTTTTCAACCACTTTTTAGGTGATTTGAATGGAGTTATCCATTGAATAGCTTTAATTATCCAGTTCATGAAGTTACCCATAGAAATAAATTCACTACCTTTCTTCTTTATTTCAGTTATCTCAGGCAGAGAAGCATTTAGTTTTAAATCTTTCTTCATATACGGATAACATTCTCTAGGGATTCTAATATCCCATAGTTTCAATTCGCTTACTGAGGGCTTTGCGTATCCCTTTCTGAATTTTCCTTCTAGAGGATACCTTCGGCTCATAAGCCAATCGTGAAATCTCTTGTGTTGTTTTTTTGTACCATGTGCCAATATTACTGAGTGCATCTTTTACCTCCTTCAAATATTTTTTATGCTTCTTTTCCATATCCTTATCTTTCGGATTCTTCACTATATTTAATATTTCGGTTGCTTCTTTATTATCATATAGATTAAATGCTGTCCTAGTATCAATATATACTAAAAAAGTATATCCTTCTTTTTTATTCCAAGTAGAAATTAATAACGGCATTATATCTTCTATTACTGGTGGAATTAAGTAATCACATATTACATTCTCTCTAAATTTTATTCCACCAAATTCTTCTACTCGTTTATCCCAGTTCTTCTTAGAAATTTTATCTCCTGGTTTATGCAACCGAACATCTTTATTAAATACGCTCATTTTTCTTCACCATATATTTCTTTACTATATTCCATTAGAATATGACATTGTATACATACATTATCTTCTTCTAAAGGAATTCTCTTTCCACAAATTTTACATCTTTTATATTTAGGTTTTCCCATTTTCTAAAATAAATATTGCATAATTAATAATGTAAAGATAATTATTAAGGAAATGCTGAAAAAATATTTATCTATTTTAATATCTAAAAGATTCATAGATATATCTTCCTTTAAATCAATATCTTCTGGTAAATCATTTAGTATATCTTCCGGACTATAACTTATTCCCATTTTATTTCCCCTTATGAATATATTCATGAATCCATAGTTCACATATCCATGTTCTTCCACAATGTAAACATAAGTCTTTTTTAGCCATTAAACCAATATCTTCTCTTTGTTTTCTTTCTATTTCCCATATATTATTCTTAGAAATTTTATTATCTCTAATAAATTGGTGTAGAGTTTCTGTTGAACCGCAATATGGACATAAGTCAAAACTCATTCTATGTTTTCCAACAACTTTAGTTTGCTTACCTAATCTAGTCATAGTGCTACCAAGAGGTATATCTTCAAAAGCACTACTTACTTCAGTTGTATCTATATCCTCTGGTTGAGGATAATTTTCACTAAATGCTCTTTTCTTATATTTTTTCATATACTCTTTATTTTCTTTTACTAATTTTCCTTTATTTTTCATAATTTCACCTCTGAGGCAATAATAAATGTTGCCTGTAATTATTCCATTCTCCTTCAAACGTCAATGGATTTTCTTTAATTAGTTTAGCATTAAGTAATACAACTAAGATTCTACAACAACCCAAGTTTACACTACTAAAGGCGGTCATTGGTAATGGGTCATCTGTAAACATAACCCCTACTTTATATTCCTTAAATCTATCTATTCGTTCTATTGCTTGTTTAGGTAGTGGTTTTTTTAATTGTATTTCAAATATTGCTTTTTCTCCTCTTTTCTCTATATGTAATGGGCTATTATTAATTAATAAATTATCCATTACTGTTCGTTGTTTTCCATTTATATCCTGTAATCCTAAGAAAGTTAAATATCCTGTTGTGGATGCTTGTACCTTCTTCTTAAATTCCTGAGATTTTAATTCTTCTATAATATCTTTTTTTTCACTCATAATCCGAACCTCGTAAATAGCATTTCTAAAGTATAGCCATGTATATATCTATTTATTACATATGCTATTAATAATATTGCTATTCCTATTGCTAGCCATTTTAGAATATTCTTAAAGGTTATTTTAGGAGGTTCCATATTCATATAATCTATTGGAAATGGATTATCCCATGAACTTAGCTGTGCTTTTTTGTTTTTCATTTTGATTAATCTTAGATTCAAGTCTAGCTTGCATATGACATTTTTCTTTTATACCTGGTTTTTTCTCCTTATACCAACAATTTATAGTTTTACATCCATTACATTTTACTTCAAAGTCCTTACATTTCAAACATCTATTACATACCATTTTTTACCTCTGTTTCTTGTGGAGAAACGCTATAAGTAAATTTTTGCTCCACTCGTAAAGTTCCATAGGAAATATACTTATATGAACTCAAATACTGCTCCAGACTTCTCTAAGTTACTAACTGCCATCATTAATGAATCTGCGAAATCTGGTGACTTTTCGTTTGTTTCGGCTTTAATTATTTTCATCTTACCGTTACTACTAAATTCATATTTTATCTGAGTAAGTTCTTGTAATAATATTGAATTATCTATAAGAATAATATTACCTGATTCAAAGAATCTTCTAAGATTATTATAGTACATTGATTTAAAGTTTATAAATCTCTTTTTATCTACTTCATCTATTGGAGATTTTCCAGCAATAAAAGGAATAGTCTTACTTGATGTATCTTCTATTTCTTTTAGTCTATCTACTACTCCACC
>JAGYMU010000143.1 GCA_018399995.1 Halanaerobiales bacterium
AATTTCTTTTAAACCATTAGTTTTAAATATTTTATTAAATTCTCTAACAAGAAAATCTTGATTATATTGAATATATGATTTAGTTTTAAGGTTAGTTATTTTCTGCTTAGTTTTATAAAAGAAATGCTTCAGCTTATCCCAGTAATTTTCTAAAACATTATATACATCAAAGAAAGAAGTTTTTGCCTGATCTTCGCTGTTAGCAATAATATCGACATTGTATTCTTCAACTCCATGATAATGAGTAGTCAAATACCAAACCAGCGGAGAAATAAAGCCATTCTTTCCATTTCCCCGGCCCATCATGATAAAGTATTCATCAAATACAATAGTGTCATCAGATTTGTAATAAGCGTGAATTAAAGCAATTATAAAAAGCTCCCAGTCCAGGAGCTTGATTTCAAAGTATTTTTCTATTAATTCTACAGCTTTATCTATCATTTTAGTTTTAATTATTACATCAGGATCATCAAGTTTGGTTTCAATATAATCCATAGCTTTTTTTATTTCTTTTGAAGAAGGTATCTTGCCAGTTCTAATTGTTTCCATGTAATTATCAATATATTTATGGTATTTCACTACATCATCACCACCTCCTGGCAATTACTCTTTTAAGTGTTTAGTAGATTTATGTTTGCAGTTAACTATATTCCATATGCTCGCTTGAGATAGATTGAATTTGTCAGCCAAACTATTTTGATTAGCTTCTGTATTATGATAAAGTTTATAAATTTTTAAACCTAAATTTTTATCTACATAGTGATATTTTTTGCTGTTTTTATTTTTATTTTCTATTAAATGTTTAGTGGTCCAATGTTCGCCGCGAATAATCTCTCCGACTGTAGAAGGGTTGGTATTATATTTAGTTGCTATTTCTTTATAAGCTAAATCATTTCTTTTTCTTTCATCCACTATCTTTTTCCCTATTGCTATAGTTAAATCACTTTGCTTTTTTGATTGAGTTATTTCCGGCTTCTGATCCTTTAAGTGTTTTGTGGACCAATGTTTGCATGTGACAATGTTACTGATAGTAAAATGGCATAAATCATATTCTTCTGCTAAATCAAGATAAGTTAACTTTGAGTTGTGATATTTTTTAAAAATTTCTACTCCCTCTTCTGGAGTTATTTTATTGGTTGAACTTTTTTCACCGATAAAAGCTTGTCTTAATTTTTCTTTCGCTTTTTCTGACATCGAATAATTCTTTTCTCCGCCTGTAGTGCCATTATACCCATTTTTAAATGTGTCAAATTTATTTATATAATATTTTTCTTTTTGGCCTAATTGTTCAACAGGTATTTCTTTTTCAATAATTTTAAACTTAAATTTTTTTCTTCCATATTTATTGTAAGAGTTTTGCAAGTGTTCATTTACATGTTCGTTTAATCTTAAGTATCTTTTGTGTCTATACCATCTATCTTTTATATCTCTAGTTAAACCAATATACATTTTGCCGTTAACCTTATTTTCAATAGCATAAATCCAACCTGTTTTATTTTTCATTTTTCTACCTCCGATAAGTAGTTTTCCGATTTAAAAATAAGCAGGCAGCTGGATCGGATAACCAGTTTTCGCCCCGTCGGGCTATCCTGCTAAAATTATTTACATTTCATTTGGAATGCCAACTTCTTCTTTAGTGGTGGGTTCAATCCCCAGCTCGTCTAATATTTTTAACATTTGAGTATTTGTTTTGTGAAGATTATTAACTGAATCATTTTTCTTGTAACCAAATGAATCCTCACTATTCTGCCACTTAATTGACACTCCACGATCTTCGATATCGGCTATAAGGTCATTTTTAATTCTCCAAAAGCTAATATAATCTTCTATTAAATCCTCCCAGAAGGAGCCATGAGTACCGTTGCGCTCCAATTGGTCAAGCAGGTCTTGCCTAATTTGTTTTTCTTTAGCCAAGGGTATCCCCCCTCTCACGCACGAATTTTTAAAAAATCTGTTTTGTCGTATCCCCCTCCCGGTCCTCAGAAACCCAAGGGATTCCTGTTTTTCTGACCCGGGGGTCTATCTACCATCTTTCTTTAGTTATCGGCTCGTTTCTTTCTTCCCAATTGCTTCTAAACTTCTCAAACTTCTCAGGATGAACTTCATTATGGCAGGTTGCACATAAACTTTTTAAATTATCATTAACTAAAGCTAATTCTGGGAAATCTCTCAAATGTTTAATATGGTGGACTATTTCAGCCTTTGAGAATCTCCCTTTGCTTTTGCACCTCTGACATTCAAAGTTATCCCGCTTAAGTATCTCTTTTCTTTTATGTTTCCAAACTGTGGATTTATAAAACTTTCTAACATCGCCTACTTCAATTGCTTGTATTAATTCTTTTGGTACCATACATAACCTACAACATCGAAAGATTAATTAGCAACAGGTTCAATATATTTCTATTCTCATCATCAATATTTACTACCCTTTTATATTCTGTTTTGTTTTCTTTATTTATCACTACTTCTTCTATGAATACTAATTGATCTATTTGATTTTCATTGTTGTATTTAAAGCTCATTTCTTTAGTAGAAAAATCAATGTCATCTACTACAGATTCTATTTCTTTGCTCACTTTTACCCCTCCCATTCTTTAACCATATTAATCATCCTATTATTTGAGTGCTTTCCCCTGTATAAATTTGACCTCTATTCCCAAATCCATTGCAAAATCTAATTCCTTCTGCTGGCCCTCTGATATTCTCTCGTCTATGTAAATCCATACTTCATCGCAGACGATTATCAAGTCATAACAGGTTTCCATTATCACTTCTCGGTAGGCTTTCTCTTTTTCAAAGTACGCGAATAAATGCAGCGGGCTAATCGGCAGCACATCATCGCGCTTTTC
>JAGYMU010000144.1 GCA_018399995.1 Halanaerobiales bacterium
ATATGAAATATGATACAGATAATATTATACTGTTAAGCCGTCTATTTCATAGTAGAATAGACCATTATACAGACCCTATAACAGATAAAACAATAACTAAAAGAGAACATATTGATTGGTGGATTCGTATTGTAGGAAAACAACGATACGATAGATTATTAAAGAAGTCACAAAATAAGGAAGGAGTGTAACTTAATGGGAAGACCAAAAAAGACAGAAGAAGTTGAAACAGTGAATAAAGATGTTACTAAACAACTTGATTCAATGATGTCTGAATTGAATAAAAAGTATGGTAAAGGTGTTGTACAATATGGACAAAATATTATAAAACAGCATATAGAAAGATGGCCTTTAGAATCACCTAATATTAGTTATGTTCTTGGGGGAGGAGTCCCGAAAGGACGTATTTTAGAAATTTATGGGGTTGAATCAGGAGGAAAAACCAGTATTGCTACGTTTATGGCAGCACAAGTACAAAAGAATGGTGGTCGGGTAGCAGTTATTGATGCAGAACACTCTTTTGATTTAGATTATGCCCGTACACTTGGGTTGAATACTAATGAGATATTGTTTTCTCAACCTGGGAGTGGAGAAGAGGCTCTTGGAATAGCTGAAGATATTGTTAAGTCTGGAATGTTTGATTTTGTAATTATTGATTCTGTTTCAGCACTCACACCACAAGCTGAAATAGAAGGGGAAATGGGTGATCAACAAATGGGGCAACAGGCACGTTTAATGGGGAAGGGTTTACGTAAAATCTCTCCTCACTGTGGTGATACTGGAACTACATTAGCCTTTATAAACCAAATTCGGATGAAAATTGGTGTAATGTATGGTTGTGTTCATCCTGATACTAAAGTAACAATTGTAGAAGAAGACTAATATTTAACTTTTTTACCTTTCGGTAACTAATATAATGTTACAACGATTAGTTGCCGGAGGTAGTTTTGAAACAATATTATTATTTTTATGTTATTACAAATTTAGTAAATGGTAAAGTATATTATGGTGTGCATAGCACAAAGAATTTAGAAGATGGGTATATGGGCTCAGGGAAAATTATTCAAAAAGCTATTCTAAAATATGGAACAAACAATTTCAAAAAAGAAATTTGGGAGTTTTTTGATAGTGAGGATAAGATGTTTGATTATGAAAAACAATTCATAGACTCATCCGTAATTAATGATAGAAATACCTATAATCTGAATGAAGGAGGGAGAGGTTCCTTTACATATACAAATAAATTGTTAAGTGAAAACCCAGAATTAAGAAAACAGGCTAATATTAAAAGGAGAAGAACATGGTCTAAAAAAGATTTGACAAATTTTGGTTTTGCTAATACAAGTATTTATGATGAAGAATGGAGAAGGAAGCAAGTAAAACAGAGAAAGAATACTATTATAGAAAAATATGGGTCATACAAAAATGCCTATGGAAGAAAAATTAGTGAAACACTTAAAGAAAAATGGGCCAATGCTACTGAAGAACAAAGAAAAGAACATGGAGCAAAAGCTTTACGAGGAAGGAACCCTAATAATGTCAAAAAATTTGAAAAAGGGTTTAGTAATGCCAACTATAAGGGGTTAAACGGTAGGTATTATAATAACTTCTCTTATTCAATTATTTATCTATCTGCTTATACAGATCTTCCTGATAGTGTTATAAAAACTTTTTTAAATCTTCCTATTAATGTAAGTATTGCGTTAGAGTATTATGAGTATAAGGGTTTAATCAGAATCGTAGAAAAAGATAGATTGGTTAAGTACCATAATGGGGACAGTGCCGAATGGTGTAAAAAAACAATTATAGTAGATACAACTGGGTACAAGAACGTACTGTCTATTAAGTATTACTTACCTTATAAAGAAATATTTCTTAAATATCTAGAGTTTTATAATGATTTTATTACCATTATGAACAATATTGATTATAATATTCCTGATAGATATAAAGCCAGATATCATCTTGATATTGATTACCAAAATGATACTATACAGAAGTTAATTGATTTTTATAATAGTATAGGTTTTATAAAGAGTACTACAAGTATATATAATCGTAAGGACTTGACAGAAGAGTATATAATAAAGTATAATGTGAATCCAAGACTTAAAACTATTAAAATCACTAAAATTGATAGTTTTAAAAAGTGTCCTAAATGGACACTTCATAAAAAGGAAGGAGTAATAATTTATGAGTAATATTTCTAATGTTTCAATGGAAGAAGTGTTTAAAAAATGTGGGGTAGATTATCGAGAAATGGATGAATTGTCTGAGGTAGACGTTTCAGATAAACACATTAAAATACTAGGATATAATGAAGAACAAAATGAGAATAGTTTTTATAAAATTCTAAGACTTGTTCGGAAGAAAAATACCCAAATGTATGCTGTTGAATACCCAGATATAACACATCCTTTAAAGGTAACTGAGGAACACAAATTTCTAACTCCAAAAGGATATGTAAAAGTAAAAGATTTACCAGATACTTTTACTGTATTAAAAGAAAATAGACAATATGTAAAAGTTCAGAAAAGTAGATTGAATGAAGAATATCCCGTATTAGATATTACAGTAGATAAAGTTGAAAATTATTATACTAATAATATTTTATCCCATAATTCACCTGAAACGGTTTCGGGAGGAAAGGCTTTGGCCTTCTGGAGTTCTATTAGATTAGAAGTACGAAAAGCTGATTATATTAAGGAAGGAGAAGATATAGTTGGTATAAAAACCCGTGTAAAAAGTGCCAAAAACAAAACTGCTCCCCCTTTTCGTAAAGCAGAAGTGGATATAATTTTTGGTAAAGGTATACAGTATGAAGCTGAATATGTAGACCATGCTATTA
>JAGYMU010000145.1 GCA_018399995.1 Halanaerobiales bacterium
AAATTTCCTTAGGTAAAAAGACTCGAAGGTATATTATATTTATTAGGTGTTGAAGCTTAAATTCCTGCTTATCTTTAATTATATGGTTCTTCTCATTTTCAGTTGATCAAAAGTTATTCTAGTTTACTGGATAACACTGTTTCACCTTGAGTTTAAAGTAATCCAAATCATGATAACCAAAAGCCGTTCTTTTTATTTCTTTAATTTTATTGTATACACCCTCTAATATTGAAGTATGAATTGAATGAATTAGATAACCAACAATACCATAATAATATTAATTTAATTTCTTAGCAAACTTTTTGAGTGGCTAAATTTAATATTTGAATTTTTAAGCTTACTAATATATTTATTCCAGTTTATTCAGTCTTATTGGATTCTGATATTCAAATAGTTCTTTAAGTTTATCCCTTAAAATGTAGGCTAAAGAAAAATCTTCGTTTATTTCTAATAGTTTCTCGAGTTTGTCTACTGCCTTTATTTATTTTGTATTCGGGATTCTCTTTTATTGTTCCCACTGTTCAGCTCGTCTTATTTTATCAACAAGATCTCTATTATAGCTGACAATTAAATGGTATTTATCAAATACTATAAAAGCCTGAGGACAATGTCCACGGACAGCCTTAATAAAAAGATCCCACATATCCATAGCAATAGCTTTAATTTGGTTTAGTTTTGTTTGCGACATTTTTTTAAAAAATTCATTTAGGGTATCTGCCTTGCGACCTTTTTTAAACCAGATTACACAACCGGTCTTGAAATCTAAAACTACAGTTAAATATTTATGATATTTACTGAAAGAAACTTCTGATGTATCTTTTTTACTGTTTCCCAATGTAAATCAAGATGTTCTGCTACTTCTTTTACAGTCATATGTTGACAGAGTTCATGGATATATTGAGCAAGTCTATTAGTAACTTGATAACCGCCGAGAGAAGTAAAACCTGTTTTTTCAACCTTTATATCACAACGAGGATAATTGATCTTTCTGTAATGAAGAACCACATTGCATTTAACACCAAAAATATAAAGACCTTTTATTGTTCGTTTAAGCCAGAAATGTATGCCTTCGGCTTTACTTTTACATTCATGACAGATGGGAGTATATCTTTTATCAGGTGTTAGGACTACAAAATATACAGAATTAAGATCAGGTTCTTCAATTTTAAAGAAACTCTTAATTTTGACTCGACGAAAGGAAAATAAAGATGTCATACTATAACTGGACATTGGCAAGAACTCCTAATTTTATAGTTGTCTCTATTTAAATTATGGGAGGATTTTTGTCAATGTCCTAATTTTCTACCAATGGTTGACGAGAAGAACCTATTAAAATTATTATATTATACAATCTACTGTTATTTACCGTCTTCATATTTACTGTGAAATCGGTGGCTTCCATCACAAAAGGGCTTATTTTTTGAGGTTCCGCAACTACATAGGGAATAATGCTCTTCACATTCAGGTTTAAAATCCTCTTTTGATTTAAGCCTAATTTTCCCCTCTATATCATAGGGGCCATTTTCACCATATGGACCCGGTGATATTTTTATTTTAGGCCTCTTTTTAACTCCACTTTTTATCCTCTCTCCACCTGGAAGGCTATAACTTAAAGCTCCTGAAGGACATAATTCACATATTCTTATTATGTCCTGTACATCTGCCCCATCAGGGTTTATCCATTTGAATTTGCTTTCATCAAATACAGCTGGCAGTAGATTAATACAATATCCTATATGACTGCAAATACCGTGATTATCGTAAATAGTTACATTATCTCCACGGTAGGCAATAACTTTATCTGTTTTACGATCTTCTTTTTTTTCATCATTAAAACCTATATCTTGATGAGTCCCATCACAAAATGGTTTCATTTGAGAATGACCACACCTGCATAAAGACATTTTGGGTGAAGTTTCAAGCTGTTCTCCCCGGCTATCCAAAACTAGTTTGATGTTAAAAGCTATATAGGGACCATTTTTGATTATTTCAATTACTTCATCTTCATATTTACTCATCTTAAATCTCCCTTCATAATCTCTTCTTCTTAATAAAAGTAATTTTGAAATATCTTTATAGATACATTATTCAATATATATTTTTATTATATGGTATAAGATTATCATTGAGCAAATTAAAATTCTTATTATATAAATTACTGCCTTATTTTGCCTAATATTTATATTTACATTTTAAAAAGGATTTTTATGCATTTTCCAAAATAATATAAATAAAAGGAGGGAATAATATGCTAGTTAGATGGTTAGGTGAAGCATGTGTAGAAATAAAAGCTGATCTAAATATCTTAATTGATCCTAATTATGAAGTTGAGCCTGTCAATGTACCTGATTTGATCTTAGTAACACATGAACACGATGATCACTTCGATGAAAATATTATTGAAAAATATCCCGATACAAAAATATATGGGCCTCAGTCATTTTTTGACAATTCTGACGTGGATGGAGAAATAATAAAAGGCGGAGATAGTATAAAAAATAGTATAGAGGTCTTTGAATGTGATTGTTATAACTCTATTGAATCTGTTTGTTATTATTATCAGGGAATATACCATACTGCAGATTCAGCCGATTACCCCAAACCTAAATCTAAGATAAAAATATTATTCACAGCCTGTTTTAAAGATTACTATAACGAATATCTTAACCTCATCAAAAATATTAAGCCAGAGATAGTTGTACCCTATCATTTTAACTCCCATTCAGATAAAAATGTTAAAGAGGCCATGGGTCTAAATAAGATATTAAGAGAAGCTGGATATGATTCAAGACTGCTTAAACCTGGTGATCATATTAAGATTAAAAA
>JAGYMU010000146.1 GCA_018399995.1 Halanaerobiales bacterium
GTCCACCAATTTGTGTTTTAAATTCTTCTACAGTATTAATATTTTTATCTTTTAACCATGCTTGTGTTTGGTCTGTTGATATAACTGTATTTCCTACTATCATTTCTGCAGTACTAGAAATCTTAGGACCTCTACCTTCACCAACTAATGTCGGTATTGATGGATGCAACTTTGTCCCATCAAATGCAGTAGTTCTTTTAAAATAATCATCACTTGACGGATAATTAGATTGTCTATAATCAGACAATTTAATAATATTTGAAGGAGGTGGTTGATTTGACGAATCTATAGATTTCAAATCAATAACAGACGTATTAATGTTTTTTAATAACATTAACATCTTATCCATTTTACCTAATACAGAATCTGATTTATTTTTAATAAGATTTTTAATGTCGTCAAATCTTCCAAGTATAGATTCTTTAGTGTCATCTAATTTTCCAAATAATTGATCTTTAAATATATTAAATTGAGTAATAAAAGTACTAATATTACTTGCAATATTAGGTAACTTTCTTTTTAATAAATTATAAGTATCTCCAAAAGTATTAAAAACTTGAGGTTGATTTATTTCTCTTTCTTGTTGTGAAACTTCACGTTTTGCTATTTCACTTTCAATTGATTGGATATCTCTACCAAAATAACCCGTTTTACCTATATCTTCATAAGCTTGTAAATTAGTTTTTGATGTTTTACGAGCATCAAATCCCATTTTAGTAAATGAAGTTAAACCAAGAGTTGCTAATCCAACAGGCCCTAATCCAGCTAATAATGCTCCACCACCTAACAAACCTAATCCTGAACTAATTGGTTCACCTATAGATTGTTCTCGTCTTTCATGTTCTGCACGTTTTGAAAAACCTCTTATATTTTTATCACCTTTAATTGCTTGACGAACATCTTGTTTTTTCTCAATATCATAATCTGATAAACCTGTTTCTATATCTTTTTCTGTAGTTATAAATCTTTTTGTTTGTTCTGTTTTATCTCGTTTATATCCTGTTAAACTCTCAAAAAAATCAGACATTTTATTAAGAGGTTTCATGGATCTATTCATTTTATCTTCAAAAGATTCATTTAATTTTGTAATATCAGTTTGTAAAATCCCATATAATGATTTACTGAATGCTTGTTCTCTAATAAATTGTCTTTGTTGTGCTCTTTTATCTTCAGCTTTTTCAAATGCTTCCCCAGTAAGCATCTTTTTTTCAATAACATCCCATACTCTTTCTTGAGTAACATTATCTCCTAATTTTTTCTCATATTGAAACTGTGTACTCTTGCCAGTATAATATCCATACAATAATTCATATTGGCTTTTTGTTGCATCAAATATATTTTGTACAGTTTCTAATTGATTTGCACTTAATACTCTTATTTTTTCTAATTGAGTTGGTAAACCTTCTGATAAATAATCATTTACTTTTTCTTGTATAGATTTATCAAATCCTAATTCTTTATCTACTTCTTTTTTATCTTGAAAGATGCGAAATTTCTTACCAAACAACATATTCATCCCACCAGAAAAAACTCCTTTTAATAATTCAGAAGCTTTTCCAGGAAGTTGAATTAATCCTTTAACTGCGTTATATCCTGCAGCTAAAACCGGTATAGATTGGGCAACAGTATCCATACCACTAATGACTTTAGAAAGAAATCCTTTTCCTTCAATTGGTCCTGCAAATTTATTATGATCTATACCAAGTCCATGTTTCCTCATAGTAATTATTTCTTGTGCTAACATTCTTACTAAATCATATTGACCCGCTGTTAATCCTAACATTCTTTCTTGATAAGAATTAGCTCCAGCCATCAAAGAACCTGAACTCGTTGTAATTAATCTATGTTGGGATTTATCAATACCAACTAATTTTAATTTTTCTTCGTCTTTTTTTGAATATGCTTTAACTTTTCCTCGATTAATATCGTCAATAACTTGTTTAGGAGTTTTACCTCCAAAAATAAGATCCATAACTTGTGTTACTGGATTATATTTTGTATCGATTGTTGATGTTAAATCTTCAAGTTTACTAAAAATAGAATCTGATTTTTTTTCTCCGGGAGAAAGTTGTGATACTTCACCTGGATCTAATGATTTACCAGCTTTATTTTCTTTATCTCTAGTTTCTTCTATCATTGAATGGATAGCAGGAATAACACTTGTATGAGACTCAATATAAGATAATAATAAATATTGTAATTGATCAAATGGTTGTACTTGATTTTCATTGGTAATAACTCGTTTATAAAAAGGATCAAGATTCTTAGATTTAGAAAATTCGTTTTCTATTTGCTCAGGAGGACGTTTTTGAGGTTTAATTTTATTCATTTTTATACCAGCACCAATACCACCGACAATACCTGGTAATGCTAATCCAAGTGCACCCATTGGTCCTAATGCTCCGCTAGCCATCCCTAATACAGATCTTGTTGGAGATATTGAATCTTTACCTATACCAGTTGCAGTACTACCTAAAAGACTTAACATATTAGCACCATATGTTAATCGTCCAGCTGCAGAAATTGATCTCCCTAATTGATCTACTTTACCAATACCACCTAATCCCTCTTGATATTTCTTCTGACTTTGTCCTTTTGCTTTACTCTTTGAACTACTAAACGCTCTTGTGCTTCCTTGTAAAGCAGCTCCTATACTATTATCTAATCCTGGAATTTTTTTAGCAAACGCACCCATCATTGATGCTGCCATAAACCCTTTACTTCCAGCTATTTTTGACATTTTTTTATTTTGAATATCATATGGATCAATTGGTTTTTCTTTTTGTGAAG
>JAGYMU010000147.1 GCA_018399995.1 Halanaerobiales bacterium
ACACAAGGCATTTGAAAATATTGAAAATATGGATCACGAAACTAACGATGCCAAAGCTGCAGAATATGATAAAAGAAAACGATTGGCACAATTAAGACATGATTGTTTTGATCATATTGTTAGAAAAGAAGAAGACCACGTAAGTGAAAAAATTGTAGATTATATTAAAAGTAGAGAACATTTATATACAACACGAGATGATATTAAGTCTGAAGTTTGGAGATATGATAACGGAATATATAAACCAAATGGTGAAAGTTTTATTAAAGAGGTAGCAAGAGAATTATTACTTCATGCTTATACACCACAAAGGGTTAATAAGATAATAGCAAAGATTCATGCTGATACTCAAATTGATGCTGATGAATTTTTTAATGTTAATTATGTTGACGAGATTCCAGTAATGAACGGAATTTTAAATATTAAAACTAGAAAACTAACAGAGTTTAGTCCAGAAAAGATATTCTTTAATAAGATACCAGTTAAATATAATCCTAATGCTACTTGTAAAGTTATTGATAAGTTTTTTAATGATATATTACAACATGAGGGAGATGTTAATGTTGCTTTTGAGTTGTTTGGTTATGCTTTGTTAAAGGATCATCCAATAGAAAAGGCAGCAATGTTAGTTGGTAATGGTAGAAATGGTAAGGGTAAATTTATTTCATTGTTAAAAACCTTTATCGGAGCGGAGAATTGTTGTTCTGTTCCATTAGGACAATTAAAAACTGGTAGCACATCAATATGTGAATTATTTGGTAAGATGGCTAATCTTGCTGGTGATTTAAATAATACTGCATTAAAAGAAACTGGTTTATTTAAAGAAATTACTGGTAGGGATATGATTGGTGCTCCGAGAAAATATTTAAGAGACTTATTCTTTGTTAATTATTCTAAACAGATATTTGCTTGTAATGAACTTCCAAGGGTATATGATTTTTCAAAAGGATTCTGGAGTAGGTGGATATTATTAGAGTTCCCATATCAATTCTTAGACGCACATGAATTAGCTATTCTGGAAGATAAGAAGTATTCAAAATTAAGAGATATTGATATTATTACGAAATTAACAACCGATTCAGAACTATCTGGATTATTAAATAAAGCACTTGATGGTCTTGATAGATTATTAAAGCAAAAAGATTTTAGTTATTCAAAAGGAACGGATGAGGTTAAAAACTTCTGGATTAGAAACTCAAATTCGTTTTCTGCTTTCTGTTTGGATAATATTGAAGCAGATTATGATGGGTTTGTTGATAAAAAGAAATTAAGATCGGAATTTATGAAATATTGTAAAAGACATAAGGTTAAAGGAACAAGCGATAAGGGAATAAAGGCTGTCCTAGAGGATATGTTTGGGGCAACAGAGGGTAGAAAATGGACAGGTGAGGAGCAATTATATGTTTATGAAGGTATAAAATTTAAAGAAAAGGATAAAAAATTGGTAAAAATAGACAAAAAACAACAAATTAGTCAAATTAGTAAGGTTTTTCAAAAACCCCTAGAAAATTTAAATTCTATGACTTTTTCAAAAACGTCACTAATCCAACTAAAATCACAAAAAGATGAAAATAGTTCGCACAATCAAAAAAACGAACCAAAAAGCACCATTTCCTGTGGAGATTTTACTGATGAAGAAATGGCAAAAGCTGGTTATTCTAAAAAAGAGATTGAAGAATTGTTATTATTAAATGAAAACAAAGATTTAAATAAAACAGGTTCTATAGATTAACATGAAAAAAAAGATTAAAGAATGTGAGTATTGTGATGATGGCGAATTAATTTTACTTGATGAAAATAAATATTTTGGTGCTAAGATCTATGAATGTTCAAAGTGCGGAAGTCTTATTCAAATCTAAATTAAAATGGAGGTAATAAACATGGACGAACAACCAACAGAAACAAAAGCAAATTGGATGGAAGATGAAGCTAAACAAGTTAGTCAGTCATCATTTGATGGTGAAACTAAACCTGCGTTAAAATTAGTTGAGAATAAGATAACATCTATCACAATTCCTACAGTTGATCCTTTTGATAAATGGGAAGATAAAGAAAATCATACAGTAAAAAAGATAGTTCCTTGCCAAGTTAATGGTGAAGAATTTGTATGGTGGTTAAATGTAAAAAATCCTATTTACTCTCAAATTGTGACACGTGGTTCTTTGTGTTATCCTGCTCCTTTAGTTTTAAAGGTTTTGCAGACTGGCACAGCTCAAAACACACGTTACACTATTGTTGAGGATTAGGTCATGCAACTCTTGGGTTAAAAAAGAGATTTTAAGCTTTCGTGGGATTTGTTAGCTCCCACTCATAATCACTTTATGTGAAAAAGAGGTAACGACAAGCCACATTAAAAGGCGACGACGTTCCACTTATCGCTGGGGAGTTTATCTCCCTGGTGTTCATACTTTATACCATGCCGAAAATGACGTTAAAGGTATATTGACTGGGTAAATCATCTATGACTTACTATTATCCCCTTTTAGTCTCCCAGTTCATCGTCCCGATTCGGCGTTTCATAATATGGCAAAACGAAAATACAAATGTTTAGAATGTGGTCAAGAAGTTGAACTTGACCTTTGTAGCTGTAAGGATGTCGTAGTTCGATGTAAAGATGGCGATAGGATGGAGCAAGTAAAATGATAAGTGATGATGATTTACAAGAGTTGCAAGACGAAGACAGAAAAGAGAGCTATGGTGGATATGATGAGGTGGAAGATGAGTAATACTGACTGTGACTTCTGTGACTCCTGTGACTCCTGTG
>JAGYMU010000148.1 GCA_018399995.1 Halanaerobiales bacterium
CAATTATGACGGGAAAAGCCAGCGGTATTTCTATCTTATATAAGACCTGCAGGGGTGTCATACCCATCCCTAAATTAAGCTGATAGACAGCCTCTTTTTGTCCCCCTTGATAGACCTTGCTTAAATTTTCTAGTTTTATCAAAACCGAACACTCCCGCTCTATATATAAATATACTTTATATCATCTCTGGTTTTTATCCTTATATATTATCAATAATCTATTAGAGCCTTGTTATGTCTTCCTATTAAATCTTCCCTGCCTACTTTTTTCAGTGCTTTTTTAACCAGCTGATGATTCTTGGGATAATTATACTGCAGTAAAGCCCTCTGCATCTTTTTTTCTTCAATACTCTTTGGTACATAAACCCTTTTTTTGGTTCTGGGGTCCAGACCAGTGTGATACATAGTGGTTGATAATGTACCTGGAGTCGGATAAAAATCCTGGACCTGTTCCGGGTGATGCCCTATATCACGAAGATACTCGGCCAGTTCTACTGCAGATTTTAAAGTACTACCCGGATGGCTTGAAATCAAGTAAGGTATTAAATACTGTTCTTTATCAATCTCGTTATTTATTTTATAAAATTTACGTCTAAATTTATCAAAAATTGAAATATCGGGTTTTCCCATTAAGTCCAATACTCGCTTGGAAGCATGTTCAGGTGCTACCTTTAATAAGCCGCTGACGTGGTGTTCACATAGTTCTCTTAAAAAAGTATCATCCGGATCTGCCATTATATAGTCATATCTCAGTCCAGATCTGATAAAAACCTTCTTTATTTTATCCATATTCCTTAAAGTACGTAATATTTCAAGATACTCACTATGGTCTACATTTAAATTTTGGCAGGGTTCGGGATATAAACACTGTCTATTTTTACAGGATCCTTCTGTAATCTGTTTTTGACAGGCCGGGTTTCTAAAATTAGCAGTAGGTCCACCTACATCATGTATATATCCCTTAAAATTTTTATCTTCTTTAATTATCTCTGCTTCTTTTACAATTGAACTTTTACTCCTACTGACAACTATTCTTCCCTGATGAAAACTAAGTGCACAAAAAGAACATCCACCATAACAACCCCTCGAACTGGTTATACTGAATTTAACCTCTTTGATAGCCGGTACCCCACCTTCTTTTTCATAGATAGGGTGATAGGTCCTTTGATAAGGTAGAGAATAAACTAAATCCATCCTCTCTCGTTCAAGCGGTTCAGTCGGTGGATTCTGTACTAAAAATCTATCATTATGTTTTTGCACCAGTACCCGCCCTCTGATAGGATCCTGCTCATCCATCTGTATTTTAAAAGCTTCTGCATACTTAGCCTTGTCCTTTTTTACTTCTTGATATGAATTTATTTCTATATACTCATATAGATTATCAAGGTTTTTTGTTATATAACAGGTGCCAGGTATATGTCTAATATATTGAACAGCAAGTCCATTAGCAAGGCTTTCTGCAATAGCTAAAATTTGTTTTTCTCCCATTCCATAAACCAATAAATCAGCTCGACTGTCAAATAATATGGAACGCCTCACACTATCATCCCAATAGTCATAATGAGCAAATCTTCGTAAACTCGCCTCTATTCCCCCTATGATGATTGGTTTGTCATATGCTTCTTTTAATCTGTTGCAGTAAACAATCGTGGCACGATCAGGCCTCTTATTAGGCTTGCCACCTGGAGAATACAGATCCCTGCTTCGTTTTCTTTTGGCTGCAGTATAATGATTAACCATAGAGTCCATATTTCCGGCAGTTACTAAAAAAGCCAAACGGGGTTCGCCCAGTTTTTTAAAGTCATCTATAGTGCGCCAGTCAGGTTGAGCAATAATCCCAACCTTAAAGCCGGCATCTTCTAAATATCTGGAAATTATAGCTACCCCGAAAGAAGGATGATCTATATAGGCATCACCTGATACAATGATAAAATCAAGGTGATTTATATCCCTCTCTTTCATATCCTTTTTGTCTATAACCATAAATTGATTACGCTGCATGATATCCCTCAGATCAATTATTATCTTGCATTTGTTATTATATCAAAATTTAAAAGTCATTAGCAAACATAATGTTAATTATATTTTTATACTGTTTCACAAATTATATTTACCAGATTGTATATTTTTATATTACCCTTTTGTACATTACTCTTTTATTATAAACATAATTATATACTAACCATTTTAATATCCATAAAGGAAAAAATGTATTTATCTACAAATAAAATATGGAGGTGAGAATAAAATGAATCAAATTAGTAAAAAGTTATTTATTGTATTCAGTATTTTTTTATTATTGACCCTGGCTACCGGAATTTTATTTGCAGAAGAAACAACAGAAAATATTACTTATTCTGGCAAAAATGATGATGTAATTGAAATTAACAATCCTGGAAATAAAAATTTCTTTTTAATGAATGTTATTGGAAATAAGCAAAATAGACATTTTGCAATAACAGGATATAATCAAAATAATGAAATGACTGATATTTATATTAATACAACAGACTATTATGAAGGTTTAAGGCCAGTTAATAAAGATACAAAATTACTGGAAATTAAAGCTACAGGTGAATGGGAAATAACATTAAAACCAACTGAAAAAATTATTGTTATTGAAGCTCCAGATAGTATAAAAGGTAATGGTGATTATGTTTTTAAATTAAAAGGTAATGTTGTAAAAGCAAATATTGTTGGTAATAATAATAAAAGACATTTTGCAGTAATGACTTATGATGAAAATTTTAAT
>JAGYMU010000149.1 GCA_018399995.1 Halanaerobiales bacterium
CTTCATGCTTCCATTGATGCTGAAATGAATCATAGGGGTGCGTTTTTAATCCTTCAGAAGTGAAGCTAAGGTCGTCGGTTGATGTTTTGAAACTAGCACATAATTCAAAAGAAAGCGTATCAATAACAATATATTCGTACACTAAACCAGATTCTGGATCTACCGGTGCAATATATCCAGAGATGCTATTCTCTAATTCATTAAGGTTTTGAGGAAGCGATTCTTTTTGTATCCAATAGTTAATAATTTGACCCTGTAACACCTGAAGGTTACTTATTCTTTCTTCGTCAAACCTTCTTTGTCTCTGTTCTGCTGGAGTACCAATAATAAAAAAACCTACAACGATACTCGACAAAACCACAAAAAAAAGAATTAAAGCAAGTATCTTTGGAGTTTTAGACTTAATATTTTTCCGTTTTAAGTCCCAAATATAATATCCAAAAACAGCTCCAGATACTAAAATAACAACAAAAACCTTTAAAAAAAACTGAATGGTTAGCTCTCCACTCAAAAAACTAAAAACAAACATTATTAAATCTATAATAATAGTAACTGCTGATATAAAAAGAGTGAAATAAGTCAACCATTTTCTCAGCTTTAATTCTTTTTTTTCATAATTACTAACTAAATCTTTTTCTAAAAGCCATGAAGTAAAAATATATACCGGAATTGTTATAATAAGTATTGATGTTGACAAGCGAACAGAATTAGCCATGCTCGTATAATAAAAATTAAGAGGGTCCGGAAAAAGAGCGCTAATATACTGAATATAAAGAGTAATAAAGCTAATAATAGCGAGGTAAAAAGTAAAAATATTTAAAAGATGTAAAAAGAAATCTTTTGGTGTAGTTTTTATGATGGTATTGTTATTCATAATTTTATTTTACCATACAAAATAATAAAATAATAGAACATATCATTACGACAATCTATTATAACTAATTAAGGATAATACTATTAATAATGGGACGAACTATGCTCAAATTTTAAATTTAAATGATTAAATGAGACATAAATACCCTATTAAAAAAAAGAGCCCAGATAATTACGTATAATTAAATAGGCTTAACTTTATATAGCTTCTCCTTTAATTTTTTTTCTTATCTTTAATCTTTTTCCTTTTAATTAAAATGAAAATTTCTCTTATTACGACTAAAAACAATACTGCAAGACAGAAAACAAAAATAATGGTAAGTATTAAAGATTCTCCGATTGCTGCTAAAACTAAGCTTGCACTAGATAACATAAAGAATTCTTCAACTTCAAAAGTAAAGGGCTCTCTTTTTATTTCAATTACTTCGTCATCATCTATGACACTTTCTTCAAGAAAAGATTCTTCTTTTTCTTCTGTAATAGTGGGTCGTTCAGTAATCGACGGAGCAGAAGGAACAATGGTAGATATAATATTATAATTTCCACTCACTGAATTATCAGATATGGATTCTCCTTCTCCTACAATATCAACGTTTATAAAAGAAATTGTCCCTTCACCAACACCTCCCATCCTTACTGACATATTAAATATATTTTTATCTATTAAACTACATCCTGGAATACCTATTAAAAAGTAAGGATTAGAACATAAAGGGGTCGATTGAGCTATGAGACCTTCAGCAACTGATATGCTCTCACAAGATAAATTATTAAAAATTAACCTTCCCTCAACTAAGCAAACGTTTTTTTCTGAAGGATCCACTCTCACAGAAAGATTTATTAGCTCTCCTGTGTTTTTTTGAACGCTTGATGGAGAAAGATACAGTAAAGGTAAATCAGAGCCTTCTGTTGTATTGGTAAACCCAACGGTAAATAAAAAAATTAAGGATAATATAAACTTTATTTTACTATTTCTCATATTTACATTTTAAATTATTTGTTTTGAATTAGTCTGTCCAATACATCATTAAAAGAGCAAAATCATATTTATTCACTAGCTCGTCTCCATTTAAATCAGCAGGATTTTTTCCTGTTTTGCCCCAGTTTAACATTAATAAAGAAAAATCATTTTTCCCAACATTATTATCACCCGTAATATCACCTTTCGTGATTACTACTGGAACGGGAGAACTGCTAGCGCTCGATCTTGATCGTGACGAAACCTTGTTTACGTTAACTGTTCTTGTTACTTCTTTAGCTAAATTACCAGCTGAATCTGAAACATTGTAAGTTATTATGTAAGTGCCAACTGTATTTATATCAACTGAATTTACCACAACAATATCAGGTGTGATGTCTCCGTCAACATCATCTAGGGCGGTAGATCCATCGTCAGCATAAGATTCTCCTACGTTTAAATTAACTGAACTTTCCCCCAACAAACTAATAATTGGAATCACAGTATCTATAATAAATGGACTAACAATCAAAGGGTCACTGGTGTTGCCTGCCGCATCAGTTACTGTAATTGAGCAATTATTGTAAGCTCCATCCACTAACTCATTAAATAAAATAGTATTATTACCAATTATTGCTTCAATGGTATTGCTTGTGCATTCACCACCATATTTAATTATACCAGCCTTATCTGAACTAAAAATGTATTCAGGGGTATTATTGTTGGTTGGGGTTTGCACTGCTTTTATTTCAGTTAAAATAGGAAAAGTGATACCTGTCAATGATTCTAAGGCATTATTATCTTTTGCTAAAACGGGTAAAGTAAAAACGGTAATATTAGCTAAAAAAAACAAAAATGTTAAAATAATTGAAAAAAAAGCTCCAACAGGGTGGGCAATAGCATTTAAAAAATACACTGGTT
>JAGYMU010000015.1 GCA_018399995.1 Halanaerobiales bacterium
GAGTTCTTTGATTACAAGAGAACTGATAATTATATTAACAGGAGTATTGGGTCTGGAACCTTTATCACTGTATAAAACAGCAAAGCGTTCTTCATTTATTGAAGGAAAGATAATTTCCTGAAAAGTATGAGCCCAACAATTAAGAAGATATTCCTGGAGATATTTAGGTAAATCATCAAATGAATCGTATAAGCTTAATTGTTGGTGACTATTTTTTACAAACATTATATCATCCTTTCACTTTAATTCTTAATTACATTATATCATATAAAGCCTGTCATATAAAGGATTATAGGGAATTAAATTAATTAATTTAAGGATGATAAGAGTGTATTAAAAAGAACATTACATTGGTATTATTTGGTTATCAAAGAAATATATTTACCCTTTTTGGGAGCTAACCTTGTTATATAATTATTGTAGTTTATAGAAAATGGAGCAAAGACTTTTTATATTGTTAATAATACTATTTAATCAAAGCCATTTCTATGATATTTACCTATAATATTAAAAGACATCAATTTAATCTCTATAATGGACTTTAATCTTTTCAAAAATAATGCGAAAAGAGATAATCATGATTATTAAATTTTTTCTCTCCATAAATCAAAGTTATTCAGTATAAGATATTATTATTTCAGTATTATTAATAAATGGTATATACTATATCATAGATAGTTCAATTTGTGAATAATATTATAAGTATGTAAATACTAAGCTTTCATCCCGAGTTCGGGGTTAACTTTTTGCCCCAGCTTGCGAATTTTAGAACAAAGTTATTATAAGCTTAGAAAACTTTAAAAGGGGGAATTAAAGGGTGAAAAACAAACCAGAAAAATTTTTAGGATTTATCGTTATCTTGATAGTTTTATTTGCAGCCAAATTCTGGCTGAAAACAGACATATTATTTTTTAGATTATTAGCCGGATCGGGACTGGGGTACGCTCTAGCTAGAGCTTACACTGGATTTGCAGGTAGTGTAAATAGAGCTTACAGAACCGGTTCAACTAAATTAATGAGAACTATGTTATTTATGTTCTTTATCACAGCAGTTTTAATGACAGCTTTTCTATTTGGTAAAGATCCTGCAAGCTTCAACCTCTGGATTAAACCAATAAATATTGGATTAATGTTAGGAGGCTTTCTATTCGGTTTTGGAATGTCTATTTCTGTCTGCTGTGCTAGTGGTGTTTTGACTGACTTACCACAGGCTTTACCAAGAGCATTTACAACCTTGATTTTCTTCATGGTGGGAACATTTATTGGCTTTCCTGTTCAATACACTGCTAACTGGGTTCAGGAATCTTGGGTCAGTACTTACATAGGTTACAGAACAATGGGCGGTGTTTTTCTACCTGACTTATTTCAAGGAGATGGTTTTGAAGGTTATTTGGGGGCTTTAATTGCTTTTGGTGCCATATGCCTGCTTATTGCCTTTTTGTCATATTATTACGAAAAACGTAAAAAAAGAACCGGTCAATATAGTGGTTTAGAAATAGAAAGAGTCCAGGAGAATTTAGAACCCATGGATTTAAAGAATTTCAAATTATTTAGCGCTGACACTTATTACCACCTTTTTGAAAAACCATGGACATTGAAACAGGGCGCTTTAGCATTAGCTGTAATTGTTACACTCATGATGGGAATAACAGGTTATGGCTGGGGTGTTTCTCGTGCTTATGGTATCTGGTTTGGTAAAATATTAATGTTATTTGGTATTTCTGCTGAAGCTATTGCAGAATTTGCAAAAGTATCGGCTGAAACTTTTGCAACTCCTTTCTTTGAACATCAAACTTCTGTTCAGAACTTTGGTATTCTAGTCGGTGCAATAATTTATCTTTTAACTGCAGGCAGATTTATGGAATTCTTCAGTAGTGAACTGAATATAACAAAAAAGCAGGGCTTCATGTATGCCCTCGGAGGTTTGGCAATGGGTTTTGGTACTCGTGTTGCTCAGGGATGTAATGTTGGAGCTTTATATACTCCGATTTCTAATTTCTCTCTATCAGGATGGGTATTCTTAATTTTCATGATTATTGGTGGAATAATTAGTAATAAATTTAGTGAAAAAGTATTTAAAAATTAGCAAGCAACATACTGCCTTTTTGGTAGTGATTTACAATATAACATTTACAGGAGGAATAAAATATGAGTAAAAGGATTTTAGTTGTTGGGGGAGTAGCTGGTGGAGCAGGTACAGCTGCCAGAGCAAGAAGACTTGATGAAGATGCAGAAATTATTATGTTTGAACGGGGACCACATGTTTCCTTTTCAAATTGCGCCCTTCCATATCACTTGAGTGGGGTTGTAAAAGACTGTGATGATTTAGTTTTAATGTGCCCTTCCAAATTTGCTGAACAGTATAATATTGATGCTCGAGTTAGAAATGAAGTTTTAGCTATCAATAGAGAAGAAAAAACTGTTGAAGTAAAGAATTTAGAAACTGGAGAAACTTACACAGAAGCTTACGATAAATTAATACTTTCACCAGGTGCCAATCCAATTAAACCAGGAAGTATTAAGGGTGTAAATAATGATAATGTATTTACAATCAGAAATGTAGTCGATATTGATAAATTAAATCAATATGTAGATGACAATGATGTTGACGATGTAGCAGTAATTGGTGCCGGTTATATCGGTGTTGAGATCGCTGAAAACTTTATTCACTCAGATAAAAATGTAGCTTTAATAGAAGCTTTGGATCAAGTAATGCAGCCTTTTGATTTCGATATGGCGCAAATTATTCAAAAAGAGCTTTATGATAAGGGGGTTAATGTAGTATTATCAGACCCTCTAGCTGAAGTATATGACGATCATGTAGTATTAAAATCAGGTAAGAAAATTGAGGCTGAAGCAGTTGTTTTAGCAATCGGTGTTAGTCCAGAAACTGAACTTGCTGAAGAAGCAGGACTTAAAATCGGAGAAACTGGTGGAATTGAAGTAAATCACAATTATGTAACAAGTGATCCAGATATTTATGCTGTGGGTGATGTAATCGAAGTTTATTCTAAAATTGCACGCTGTAAAACAAGATTGCCACTTGCTGGACCTGCTCAGAGACAGGCCAGAGCTGCAGCCAATCACATCTATAATATCCCTACAAAAAATAACGGGGTTATTGGTACTTCAGTAATCAGAGCCTTTGATTACAATGCAGCTGCAACAGGTTTAAACGAAAAACAACTTAAAGATGCTGGAATTTCCTATGACTTTGTATATATTATTCCAACAGATAAAGTTGGTTTAATGCCAGATGCAAATCCTTTACATTTCAAATTAATATATGAAGTACCAACTGGCAAAATATTAGGGGCTCAAGCTGTTGGCAAGGGTAATGTAGATAAGAGAATTGATGTTATAGCAACAGCAATTTTAATGGATGCTACTGTAGAAGAATTAACAGAATCAGAGCTGGCTTATGCACCTCTATTCTCAACTCCAAGAAATGCAGTTAACCAATCCTCTTTAGTTGCTACAAACTTAATCAACAACCGCTATAATCAGGTTCCAGTAACTAAAGTTAGAGAACTTGTAGAAGAGGACGCTTTTATTGTTGACGTTAGAGAAGAAGATGAATATGGCGAAGGCCATTTAGTGAACTCAGTCAACGTTCCATTAAGTGAACTAAGAGAAAGAGTAGATGAAATCCCCAAAGATAAACCAGTATATTTACACTGCCGTTCAGGTCAGAGAAGTTATAACGCCGTATTAGCTTTACAGGGAATGGGTTATAGTAATGTAATAAATATTTCTGGTTCATTCCTTGGTATTTGCTGCTATGAATATTTCCTAGATCAAACTACCGACAGGGATAAGATTGTCACAGAGTATAACTTTGAATAATTATTTATCAAATATAATGGTTAATTGTCTTTGATTAATAAAAGGCCATCAAGCTTAAACTTGGTGGCCTTTTTACTCATTTTGTTGCCTTTTAATAAATTGATAAATAAGCACAAATATGATATCTTTGTTGTTAGAATAGATAATTTTAAATATTAAATTAAAATAAGCATATTAAGATAAGGACGTGGGGGATTATGGCTTTAAAAAATAATGAAGAGCCAAAAAAAGAAAAGAAAAAAAATTCTACAAAGTGGGCTGACAAACTAGTTAATAGAAATGATGATAAAGATAAAAAAAGTAAGACAGAAAAAGTACTCACAATTGCAACCTGGTCTTCTATCTTTATTTTATGGTTTGTAATAACTAAACTGGGAATTTTTACTCCTACTCTGCTGCCCGGACCTATAAGGGTATGGAAGGCAACTTTGCATATTTTAGAAAATGGTTATAATAATGTTCCCATATGGGTTCATTTAGGAGCAAGTCTTAAACGCTTATTCGTTGCCCTATTTTTTGCCATATTTACAGCTGTTCCCCTGGGGCTTTTAAGCGGCTATTTCAAAAAAGTTGAAGCTGTAATTGACTCTGTGATAGAATTCTATAGGCCACTACCCCCCTTAGCTTATTATACTCTTTTGGTCCTCTGGTTTGGTATTGATGACCTCTCCAAGCAAGTATTATTATTTTTAGCAGCCTTTGCCCCAATTTATATAGCATGCGTCTCTTCAGTTAGACAGCTTAATCAAGATTTTGTCTTGAGTGCTGAATCTTTGGGGGCAACTCAAAAAAATATTTTTTTTAAAATTGTTTTACCAGCATCTATGCCAGAAATTTTTACAGGGATTAGAACTGCTTTTGGAGTAGCTTATACTACTTTGGTCTCTGCAGAAATGGTTGCTGCTACTTCTGGAATTGGTTGGATGGTGTTGGACGCTTCCAATTTTCTTAAAAGTGAAGTTATCTTCGTTGGAATCATTATTATGGGAATTACAGGTGTAATTATTGATGCTGGTCTGAGGTTTTTAGAAAAAAATATTATTTTCTGGAAAGGACATGTTTAATTAAAATTGAATAAATTAACTAAAAATGGAGGTTATTATGAAAAATTCTCTTTTAAAAAAATTATCCGTTATTTTACTGATTTCTATATTGGTTTTCTCAGTTTCAGGCTGTGGTAATGATTCCACTCAAAATGAGCAGGCATCTAAAAACGAAAGTACAGAAGAACAAGCTCTTCCAGAAGAAATTAACTTCGGTATTCTAAGAATTCCTAACGACGAGACAATCGCTCTTGCTGAAGGATATTTTGATAAGTATTTTACAGAAAAAGGCATCGAAGTAAATACTACAGTTTTTGATTCTGGGGCTGAGGCAAATCAGGCACTTGCTTCTGGTAGTATTGATTTTGCAACAATGGGAAACACAAATGCTATTACAGCTTTATCAAGAGAACTTAATGTTGAAATGATATGGCTGCATGAAGTCCTGGGCGATAATGAGGCTTTGGCTGTTAAAAATGATTCAGGAATTGAAAAAGTAGAAGATCTAGTCGGTGAAAGAGTTGCTGTTCCTTTTGCTTCTACAGCCCATTATATTTTGTTAAATGTATTAAAAGAAGCTGGTATTGAAAAAGAGGTACAGCTTTTAGATATGCAGACAGCAGAGATTGTTGCTGCCTGGGAACGTGGTGATATAAAAGCAGCTTATAGCTGGCAGCCTACTTTGGCCCAATTATTAAAAAATGGCTATCCCTTAGTTACAAGTGAAGATATGGCTGAAAAAGGATATATTACAGCTAATGTAGAAGTGGTTCGTAAGAAATTTTCAAATAAATATCCCAATTTAGTCGTTGATTTCGTTTCTGCAATGTCTGAAGCAGCAGACATTTATAGAAAGGATCCGCAAAAAGCAGCAGAAATAGTATCCCAAGAATTAGGTATCAAACCAGAGGTTGCCCTACATCAAATGCGTGGTACAAGCTGGAAAACACGAGAAGAACTCTTAAGTCAGGATTTCTTTGGTAACCAAGAAAATCCGGGTAATTTTGCGAAGATAATGAAGGACACCTCTGATTTTCTGCAAGATCAGGGCTCAATTGAGAACTCTCCTTCTCAAGAAGAATATAATGAATATGTAAATCCTGAATACATCAAACTGTCCTTAGAAAACAATTAAGAAATTAAATATATATTTTTAATTAATAGTTAAAGGGGAAAGGGAATAATCTATGACTGCTCAGTCTAAAAAAGAAAGCCTAATAAAAATAAAAAATATGAGTTTAGTATATGGGAAAAAGGATAAAAAAATACCGGCTTTAGAGGATATTAACCTGGAAATCAACCGGGGAGAATTCATCTGTGTACTCGGACCGTCTGGATGTGGTAAAAGTACTTTGCTGAGAGCAATTGCTGGTTATTTGAAACCTACATTAGGTAAATGCTTAATGCAGGGTAATGAGATAGATGGGCCAGATTGGCATAGGGGAGTAATTTTTCAATCACCAACTCTTTATCCCTGGATGACTGTAAAAGAAAATGTTGAATTTGGTCCTAAAATGAGAGGTCTTCCTAAAGATAAAATAAAAGAAATCAGAAAGTACTTTTTAGATGAAGTAAAATTAAGCGGTTTTGGTGATAAATATACTTTTGAACTTTCTGGTGGAATGAAGCAAAGAGTTGCTCTAGCAAGAGTTCTTGCCAATTACCCTCAGGTTGTTTTAATGGATGAACCGTTTGGGGCATTAGATGCCTTAACAAGAGATGATATGCAAAATTTAATCCGCGATATTTGGGAAGAAAATAATACGACCATCTTTTTTATAACTCACGATGTAGATGAAGCCCTTTCTCTAGCAACAAGGGTTATTGTGTTATCTAAAAGACCGGGAAAGATCATCAAAAAATTTAAAGTAAATTTTACTAATAAAATATTTGAAAGTGGTACTAAAGATGTAATTTATCAGGATGATTACTTTGAAGTAAAAAATGAAATCTTAGATATTATTAACAGTCAAATTGAAAAATAACAAACTCCCCTAGTAACAGACAGATACCATAACTGAATTCTGTCTTTTACATAGGGGAGTTTTTTTGTTCTGAGTACCTCAGCTTATTTGTTATAGTACTTCATTTTTAACACTCTTAGCCTTTTTAAACCTCTAATTTCTATTTGTAACTAAATACCAAATTCAAATAGAAAAATTTCACAAGCTTCTTTTAAAAAAGCTCTCAACAAATATTAGTTGAGGGCATCATCTTTAAATTTGTTATTATGAAGCATCCTGCTGACTTGGCTCTGCTGGAGCGCCACTAGGCATAGCCTTTGGTGTAGAACTATCAGCTGACCACTCAATCCAGGCACCATCATAAATTTTCAAATCCCTATAGCCTGCATTATGTAAAGCAAGAAAAGTTTGAGCTGCCCTTATTGAAGTTTGACAATACATAATAACTGTTTTGTCAGGAGTTACTTCATTATCAGGATAATATCTTTGGATATAACTTACAGGATAATATTCACCATTATCATCATTATTATCAACATAATTGATATGTACTGCTCCTGGAATAATTCCCTCATTAACTTCCTCAGCTGTTCTTACATCTAAAATTACAGTATCTTCACTGGGATTATTTGCCTGAGCTAATACTTCTTCTTTAGTCGCAATTAAACTTTCATCTTTCTCAGCTGCATTATACTCAACAGCTTCTACTTCACTTTCACCAGAAGTAAAGTCGGCTTTTTCTTTTTGAAGGGCATTTAATCCTCCGCTGACAACTTTCATATTCTCAGTATCATGACCAAAGACTAACATTGTCCACCAAAGGCGAGCTGCATCCATGTTATTGTTATCGTCATATATAATAACCTTGGTGTCATTAGAAATACCATTTTCACCCAAGGATCCTTCTACTTTGGAAGCTGACGCCAGCATATTGGGATATGGACCAAAAGTTGTAATATCATTTCTGGCAATATTAACTGCACCTTCTAAATGCTGATCCTTATAATCTCCAGATTTTTGAGCATCAACAACCACTACATCTTCATCTTTGATGATCTTCAAAGCTTCATCTGCAGTAATTATATCCTGGCCCTCTTCTCCGGGAACAGATATATCTGCTTCACAACCTGTGAGAATAATCGCAAACACTAATAAAAGAAAAAGCACCTTTGTTAATTTTTTCATTTTCCCACCTCCAATTTAATGTTAATTAAAATAGCAAATCTCTATTAATATTATAAGACATAATTCCCCCTTCTAGTTATAACTTTTACGAATAGTATATTAAATTATCAAATGCATCTTTAACCCCCTTTTCGGACACAGAGTTAAGTTATATTACATATTTAAAAAAGCTGTTAAATGCGCTTTAATACAGTAATAACTTTTAAAAATGGCCAAAAAACCAGGTATTAATTATCATAATTTTAGTTAAATGAAATAAAGATATTTTGAATTGTGAATTTAATCTTTAATGCCGCTTTGAATAATTGAACAATAAAAAGCTTCTTCTCAACATTAAAATCAGAATCAATATCTTTTAACAATTATCAAAGCAAAGCTAAGGCCAAACAAGAATTATTTTTTATCGGATAATACCAGCTTATTATTTGTCATTTTTTTATCTAAAAAAGATTTATTTCATATTAAATTAAATAATTAAAACAGCCTCTGTTATACTATATATACATATGTTTAAATCATCTTTCATAATATTCTTATTTTCTTTGAAATCAAATGAGTTTTTTAAAATCATAATTGAATATTGGTGATCATTATTTTGTTAATTTATTTTGATACATTTGTTTATCAGCTCTTATATAAACTTCATTAATATCTTCTTTATTGTCATTTGCCGTAGCTAATCCTAAAGATATACTTAATTGCATTGGTAAATCCTCTTTTTTATTTATTTCTTCAAATTTGCTTTTGATTCTTCGAACTATTTTATTTGCTTTTTTCTTATTTGTTTCAGGTAAAATAATCGCAAATTCATCTCCGCCTATTCTGGCAACTATATCTTCTACTCTAGTTATTTCACTTAAAATATGTGCTGTCTTCTTAAGATATTTATCTCCTATATTATGTCCATAATTATCATTAATTCTTTTTAATTTGTCAAGATCAATTATTATTATTGAAAAAGGAGTTAACCTTGATTTATTATATTTATCCATTTCATTTTCAAAATATCTTCTATTATATAGGCCTGTTAATTTATCATGGAAAGATAAATATCTAATCCTTTCTTCTTTTTCTTTCATTTTGGTAATATCATGAAACAAAGTTATAAACTGCCCATCTATGGGAGAGGTTACCGTTATCCTAAAGTACTTGTCTTTTGACTCAAAGTACTTTTCAATAGTATGGGCTTCATCGCTTTCTGCTACTTTGTGATATAAATCGAGAAATGGCACATCTTCTGAATCATATATTTCAGAACCTAATCGACCTATAGCTTTATTTAAGGGGATCTCCAGAATTTGCTTATATGCAGAGTTGGCATCTATTATTTTATAATCAACTAAATTACCATCTTTATAAATAAGCTCGTTAACACATATCCCTTCATTAATATTATTATAAATATTTTCAATAAATTTTTTCTCTTCCTCTAATTGATCTTTTTTGATTTTAATCTCCCTAAACAATAAATCATAGGGATGCTTAAATCCAGTTTCTATTATAGCTTTAAAAATCAAGATCACCGATAATAATTTGAAGATATGCCCCGTAATATTTGATAATCCATATACATCAACATAGAAAGTAAAAGCTATCTCAGAAAAAATAGTAAAGATTATGGAAACAAAAACCAAATTATAAACATAACGTTCAAAATAGTCTTTGTTTTTATATAGTAAGAAAAGGCCATAAATCAATATACCGGAAATAATATATTCACTTATTATTTTAAATGAAGTAAGTCCTACTTCTTCTATGAAACAATTAGGGAAAACCTTTAAATATAAGCTTAATAAAATTAGTAATGTTACTGTAATATATGAATATATAATCTTATTAAAATTATATTTCTTGTTGGTGGTAATAAATAAAAAAGCAATTGCAATAGAAATGCTCTCCATATACCTGGCAATTATCCATAATTGAGTAGCTAAATTAGAACCACCAGTTTCGAAAACACCCATTCCTTTATAAGCAAGGGTGTGTAATAAATCGAAACTGCCAATAAATCCATAAGCAATTCCTAAAATAATCAAAAAATGGTTTTCAGTTTTTGAACTTGAATATGTAGCTATTACAAAAATAATGGCCGCTATTATTACAGAAAATAATTCTACCAATGTGTGAAATACTAAAAAATAGTTAAAACTTATAAAAATCAGTAGAATAAAAAATATAAATAGTATTAAATTAGTTTTATTTAATATTTTACTAAAAACATTACCAGTTACAGACAATATTTTACCCCCTAGTAGTTAAATAAGTCCTGTTGGATTAAAATTTTTTGAAAACTTTATCATTATGTTTTCTATTTTTTACCCTTTAAATATTAGTTTATTATTATTCTTGTTTATTCATAATTAATTTATATATTTAACATTAAATGAGTCTTTCCTATTATTAAGACTACTAATTCCATATTTTATTTTTCATATTTTTTAATGATTACATCTTTTTATGTTTCTAAAAGATTCATTGCAAACATATCACAATTAACCCCAAACTATTATATCTCCTTTTTTAATCCATACTAATCAAATATGCTCTTAAATCTCTTTGTTTCAACCAACATTATACTTCAAACAAAATATAATTATATTTCTAATTCTATCCATAGAATATTTGCTATTATATATACCTATAAGTCCAATTTGAAACTGAAGATAAACTACTTTGCCTTAGCTTTAATTTTTATCAGTAATATCATGTATTATCGCATACATATATTCTTTTCCCCCAAATTTTATGGACTGACTATAGATCTCAACATCTTTTATCATCCCATTAGCTATTCTATGCTGTAAGTACGAATATACTTTTTTATTATTCTTTACACTTTCAATTTTCTTTTTTGCCTCTTTTTGTGAAAGCATATTAATATCTGATATCTTCATAGAAATTAACTCTTTTTTTGTCCAACCATAGAAATTTACGGCAGCTGAATTAGCATCAATAATATGGCCATCTTCAGGTTCTATGATTAACATGATAAACTTATTATTGTGAAATAAAGCCTTATATTTTTCATGTGTTTTTTTATATTTGTCTTTGATGTCCTTAAGCTCTGTAATGTCATTATATATTACATAATAACAAACATTACCATCCTTTAAAATTATAGGGAAAGCCTGTAATGAAACTTCAATTATTGCTCCACCTTTCTTCTCCCTATAAGTTTGATTATTAACTGTCTCTCCTTTTTTTAGCAGTTCAATAAATCTTTGAGTCTCATCTAACTTATCTTGTGGTATGATAGTATCTTTTATTTTGAGTCCCTGGATTTCACTCTGCTTATAACCAAACATATCTTCAAAATATTTGTTCACCTTAAGAAAACTAAAGTTATCATCCAATATTACAATAGCCTCTTCTGAATGTTCTAAAAACTGCTCGAAATATGCATTTCTTACATTTATATTTTCATCTTTTTTGGCATTAATAAGCAGTTCATCATATTCCATAGTCTCTATTTTCTTAAGTTCTTTGTTCTCGACTATTTGAATGAATTTATCTGCAACCTTAGGTGAGAATTGTGTCCCCCTGTTTTCTTTTATCACCTGTAGGGCTTCTTTTTTACTTAAAGCATCTCTGTATAGCCTTTTGGAAACCATAGCATTCCAGCTATCAGCCACACCAATAATCTGTGAGATTAAAGGTATATCGTTACCCTCTAACCCTTCAGGATATCCTCTACCATCCCATCTTTCATGATGGTATAAAATTGGTTTTGCTATATCTTTTAACTGGACTGAATCACTAATAGATTCATAACTCCAAATTGGGTGTTTTTTGATCACATTGTATTCTTGTGCTGTAAGTTTACCTGGTTTATTTAATATCTTATCAGGTATACTTATTTTGCCTATGTCATGTAATAAACCTGCCCAATAGGTTCTCTCTGTTAACCCTCTTGGCAAACCCATCTTTTCAGCAATTAATTTGCTTAATGAAGCTACATATTGTGAATGGCCTTCTGTATACTTGTCTCGAAACTCTAGAAGCTTTGTTAATGTTACTGCTACTTCTTTAATAAATTCATCTTTAATTAAAAAATACTCTTTAGATTTGTAAAAGTAATCAGTCATTGAAAAGAAAGTCTCTAAAATCTTTTTATCATCTTCAGAAAAGCTTTTATTACTTCCTTTTTTAATATCAAGGGATATCCCCCCAACCATTTTTTCATCTATATAAACATGGTAGCTCATTAATTCCTTCATGGGTTTAACGGCTTTTTTAAAACTGTCATAAAAATCTAAGCCTTTTAAAGAATCATTTATAATAGTTTTTATATCTACTTGACTCTTCCTTTCGGGGTCCTTAAAATACTTACTATTAATTTCAAGCTTGTTTAAAGCTCTTTTATTATGTCCAACAGTAGCTATATATTTTATTACACCATTTTCATTTATATAAGAACTACCATAATCACTTTTGGGAACCAAACGTATTGCAGTAGCTAATAATTTACTCCAAAACTTATTAGTATCATCTGGATTTAATTTATGAATACTACTTGCAAAATTAATTAGTTCATCTAACTGTTCATGTAATAATTCAGTCTCTGATATCAATTCATTAATTTTTCTGCCTTTTATGTCTGTCTTGGTTATATCAAATATTACTCCTAATACTTTATTGTCTCCCAATGGTTTTCTTACAATATTCAATATTTTTTCATTACCTATTAGATCTGTTTCTACTTCTATTCTATGCATTATTTTTTGCTTATCGATAACTTCTCTATCAAGCTCAACCAGTTTCTTTAACTTGCTTTGATCAAACTTTTTAAAATCTGTTAATAAGTTCTTATTTAATAATTCTTTCAAAGATTCATTATATTCTTTAGCATATTTTTGGTTTGCAAATATAATATTACCATCATAATCTCTAATAAATATAGATCCCGGTAAAAGATTCATCACTTCTTTTAGCTTTTTATAATCATCTTTCAGCTTGTCATTTGCCTCTTCGATTTTTTTAACAATATCTTCATTATGATTCATACAAACACTCCTAGAAAATGTGGGGTTTTTTAATATTCTTTCTATATATAATTATATACTTTTTATTGAACTCCTTTTTGATAAAAAGCGGGAGCTTCTAAAATAAATATATATGCTTTTATTAAATAGCAATCCTGAGTGATTAATTTAAGCAAATTTATTAAAATCAGCCTTGATTTAACAGAGTTTATAGGAGTATAAAAAAGACTTCACCCCATTTTTTGTTAAAGATAGTTAATAAAAAAAACAAACAAAAAAGGTGAAACCTATTAATAACCATATTCAACAAATAAATTTATTTCCCTTGGAAATTATGTTCAATCTTCAAGAAAAAAATTAGAACTAATTTTAAAAATCTTGATCTGACATTTATCTTTAAGTCTTTTAAAATAATTCTAATAAAATAAATCAAAAATAAATATTGAGTTTATATAAAAACTATTAAAATTGGTAAAGTAAAAAGAAAGAAAAATGTTGTTACAAAAATACTTCCAGAAGCGACTTCCCCTTTCCCAGCATATTTATTAAGTATTATTGAAGAATTAACAGCGACCGGCATCCCTGTTTCAAGTATGATTACTCCTAATAATATTTGATTTATATTGCTTTGCTTTAATAAGAAAAGAACAATAAAAGGAATTATGATTAATTTATTTAATCCAACAGAGTAATAATATTTATTTTGGATAATCTCTTTGACATGATATTCAGATAAATTGAATCCAATAAAAAGCATTGCTAAAGGAACTGTAACCCCACCGACTAATTCAGTAGTCTCAACTATTACTTTAGGTAATGAAATACTGTAATAAGCAATTATAATTCCTACGATAATACTTATTAAAGGAGGAGAAATCAACCCTTTTAAATTATGGGCTATATTATTTGATTTTATATTATCACTGACTAACCAGACCCCTAAAGTCCAAATAATAATCTGTATCCCTAAATTGAAAACCAATGCCATAATAAATCCCTTGCTTCCAAAGAGAGCATAACAAATTGGAGCGCCAAGATAAACAGTGTTCCCAAATGAAGATAAGAAACTAAAAACATTGATATTTTTAATATTAAAAATATATTTACCTGTACTATAACTTATCAATAATCCTAAAATACCAACAAATAATCCTGCTAAGACTAATATCATATATTGTCTTATCATTTCTGAGTTAAAACCATCCATAATACTATAAACAGTCATGGCAGGTAAAGTTATATTTATTATTAATTGAGAGATAGTTCTTTTAGTATCCTCAGATACATTAACTTTTTTATTAAATCCAAAACCAACAGCTATTATAATATACATTACAAATAATTCTCTTATAACATTATTCATATAAACCTCCTAATAAATTAATGGCTTAAATCAATACTTAGGATATTGTATTTTGTATTTTTTGATCCATTTTTTGAATATTGGTTGCTTTGAGATTTATATTGAAGAAATTATCATATTATTAATTATCAAGGAAATTTCATATAAATAAGCCTTGAATTAACAGTATCAATAACAATATAAAAAATACACCTCATTTTGTTTTGAATATAGTTAATAGCAGAAAACAAAAAAGAATTAAAACCTATTAATAACTATATTCAACAAATCAATCTATTTTTTTGGAAAAAAATGTTTGAACTTCAAGCAATTTAGCAAAATATTAATAAAAATCTCCAATAATTTAAATAAAAACTACAATAAAATTATGGAGATATACCCAATATACTATTATATTATAACATCTTTAAGACCCAAAAGAAAACAAATTTATGAAGATAATAAAGTATTACTCTGCTGTTATTTTGAAACCGGCTGGGAGGTAGTAAGTTAATTTCTTTTTATCAATATAATCCATTAAAAAATCATAATTATTGATTTATTGTTAAATTCCACTTATTAAAGCTCTCAGTATTATTATAACACTTGTTTTTCTTTTAAATATTTATATTAAGTTTTAAACAATACGTATTTCTGTTTTTTAGATGCCTTTATATTAATAAACGTTGATGAATTTTAATTTAGCATTTTGCAATGTAATTTTTATACACTCATACCGATTTTTTTATATAGACTTTCTTGTGATTAGTAACCATCTAAAAAACCCTATCATCAGCTCATTTCCATACCATATTTTGTACTCGGTATTTTCTTCAAGTAGACTGTAAAAAAGCCCTTCACTTATAATCAGGGAGGGCTCTCATTAAGTATTTTTTATTAGCGTACAAGAAGAATACGTATCTAAATGATGATTTTTTTCGGTTTTACTTTTTTTATTAAAAGAAAGACCTTTTAAAACACCAAATTATTTCTTTTTTCAAAAGAAGAACTTAGTATTTTAAATAGTAATTAAATTTTGATTACTCTTAATGATATTAGTTAGTGACTCTCCTAAATATTCTACTTCAATATTTTGATCTTTCAGTTTTTTAGTCACCTTCAATTGATCAGCACATGCTTTGCAAGCAGATATTTTTACATTATTATCTATTAATCTTCTAATATGTTCTTGGATTTCCTTGTTTTTTGCTACTAATTTTGCTGGTGATCCCCAGATAATTATCTCTATTTCATCCCACCATTTCTTCTTCTTACCATTAAATGCATACATACTAATCATTTTTTTGAAAGTGATTTTATCATTATTTGTCCATAGTATATAAAGCTTTTCATTATTATTAATTTTAATTACCCCCTTTTGTTTTCTAGTTGAACACCTAAACCTTCTACGATTCGATTCACATAATTAAAGTAAGAAATCACTTGATTAATGTCTAAGATATCCTGGTCAGAAAAACCTGTATTTTTTAATTTCATAATACTTTCTTGCTTAACTTTAAAAGGTTTTATTGTTAACTCTTTGGCATAATCAAGCATTAATTTTTCTTTCTTTGTAAGCTTTTTGCTAGTTTGATAATTATGAATAATTTCATCTTTAATATCATTTTGATCGCTTATTTTTTTGAGCACCGCTCCATGATGCTCAATTCAATAATGACATCCGTTAATGCTCGATACTACGACAGCAATCATCTCCCTCTGCTTTCTACTTATATTAGATTTCCCAAACATTATCTTTCTATAAAGGTTATAATGAGCTTCTAAAATATTGGGTTTTAAAGAATGAACTTTTAAAACATTTGCTACTTTTTTATTGGTTGGGCTGGTCATTTTTTCATATAACTTTTTTAACTTTCCTTCAGCATTTTCTTCTTTAATTATTTTTATCCATGCCATCAGTCATCTCTCCTTTTTTTAGTTCTGGATGTAAAATATCTTTGACACTTTTTTTCTAATTCTTTTAACATACTTTGATAGGATTTATTAAAAACATAATGGATTTTACATCTCTTTTTTATCCTACAGCATCTTTTATCATCAACACATCTAAAAACATTAATCCCATCTTCCGTAATTTTTACAATTTCAGACAATTTAATATCAATAGGAGGCTTAGTTAGTCGATATCCTCCTGTCTTTCCCTCAGAAGATTTAACAATATTAGCATTTGACAAACTTTGTATTACCTTAGCTAGATATGTTTTTGATATATTTTATTTTTCAACTAATTCAGTTATAGAATTTAGCACGTAAAACCTGATGGGCTTACCCTGAGGAAAGTCAACGTAGTAGTTTAAAGCCCCAAAAACAATAGCATCTGCTTAAGCCTTTTTTGTCCTATTTCGTTCCAGTCATCACTTTGTTTGCATATATTATCTTCAGCACACCTCTTACAACCTATACAATCATTAATTTTTTTATCTATCAGAGATATGTATTGATAATTTTTGTTTGTCGTTTCTAGTAGAAATTCAATAGCTTTAGTATTAATTCCCTCTGACCTGCCGCTTCCACCAATTCCTAAAATCATTAATATAATTTCCTCATTCCCAAACACGGATATTTAATATCTTAGTTTATATTATTATAGTATAGCTCTTAATAGTTGTATACTGATAGATATATTAAGTCTTTTACAATTTAAGACTATTTATTAAAATAGCTTAAAATACCACCAAAAAAATATCCTGTTTTTTATAAAATACTCTATTTTTAGTATAATATTAATGTAACTTCTGTCTCTTATATATTCAATCTGAAAAAAGTACACTCCCATAAATAATTTTTATGAGAAATAAAAATACCCAAATCCAGAAAACTAATTCTTAAAAAACCGGGATCATTCTCATAACAAAAACATGCTATTTATTATCTTCTCTATATAAAAAACCACATAACTTCAATAATATCAAAGGCAAACAGATGAAGAATAAAACTCCAACACTTTTTTTGTTCCACCGGACTTCAAGTCTACTCTAGCAAATATTATATTATCACAATCTTTTCCATAATCATCGCTAAATAAACATTCATATCTATTATCATGTTTAAAATTACCATCTTTTTATATATTCTTTCAAATTTTTAGCAGGATTTTAGCGGAATTATTAGATAAAATACTTTCAAAATTATTTTCTTTTTTTCTTTATCTCTTTAGCTTCTTTTGTACCTATATTAAGTCTGTATTTATAATAATTTGTCCAAGGACCAACAGTTGTTTCCATGCTTACAAATAGATAATCATTATTACATTTATCACAATAATATATTGATTATTTTTCATCTTTTTATTAAATTTTCTATATAATTAAAATCAATAAAATTAAAATCATGATCACAATTAGGACATTTATAATCGATCATTTCAGCTCATCACCTTCTGTCTATCTAATATTAATAATATTACCACCTAAATCAATAGCGGTATCAGGATTACAAGTAGAAAATACTACCTGATATTTTTCACTAAAACCTTGTATTAGTCCAATTGCCTTATCTCTTCTAGCTGGATCTAAATTAACTAAACAATCATCAAGGATGATAAAACCCTTGTTTTCATCAAACATATTTTCATATAAAGCAAATCTTAATGCCAAGGCTGCACTATCAGAAGTTCCATATGAAAGTTTATAAATATCTGCAGGTAGTTTTTTGCCATCTTTGCTTTCTAATTCTATCTGAAATTTATCATCTAAATTGGATACTTTATATTTACCATCTGTTAAAATATTAATATATTTACTAAATGATTCAATCAAAGGATTAAATGATTTATCATCTATTTCTTCTAATTTCCTATTATATGCATTTTGTATCTTAAGTAAGCTTTTAGCTCTTTCTAGTAATCTTTTAAAATCAAACTTTAAATCTTGTAACTCTTCTTTCATATCCTCAGTTGAATTATCAGGTAACTCACTTTTAGCTATATACATTTTTTCGCTTTTTTCTTTGAAATCTTCATTTAACTTATCATATTCTTCCCTTAATCTTTTTAATTTATTCCGATATCCTTTTGATGTATCAAATCTTTCTGGTAACTCTGCCAATTTTTCTAGTGCATCTTTTTTTGAATCTTTTTCTTTTTTTAATTCATTGATATCTTTTTCTAAACTATCAATATTGACATACTCTTTTTCCCACTCTTCAATTTTATTCTCAACAATTTTAATTTGAGATTCTAAATCTCTTCTTTTATCTTTGGCCTTTTCAATTTCTTTTTCTATTATTTTAATTTCTCTACTCTCTTCTATATCTTCATATTTTTTCTTTTCATTTATCAGATCTTGATAGCTTTTTTCTTCTAAAATATCATCTATTCTTTCTTTTTTATTATTAATAGTATGATTTATATTTCTAAGCTTTTGAAGTTTATCTCTCGCTGATGTTACATCTACAACTCCTAATTCCTTTAATATTTTTTGAAATTTTTTATTTGCTTTTACATAAACTTTTCTGATTTCTTCATAATCTATTTCAGCTGATTCAACTTCAATTTCAATGTCTTTAGTTCTTATATTTATATACCCGTTGGCTTCAACCTCTTCATCAATTTGTACTTTCCTTTCTCCTTCTATACCAGTTATTACAAAAATATCATCAAAGCTTGCCCTATTTACTTTAGCCTTCAAACTGGCTCCTTTTAAACTGGCTTCAGCTTGATCTATTTTTTGTTTGTTTATTTCTAACTTTTTAACTTTTTCTTTATTTACATTATCTAATTTTTCTTTTTTCTCTTTCCACTCACTAATTGATTTTTTTATTTCACCTATTTTATTTACTTTATTTTCTATATCTATTTTCTTGTTAAGTTTATCGGCTTTTATTTTCTCTTCTTCTAATATTTTTATTTTATCTTCTAATTTTTCTACCTTCTCACTTAACTTATTTATTTCTTTTTTCTTTTCGGGCCAATTATTGTTTATCTCCATCATTTCTTTTAAACTATTATTTATTTCCTCTATCCTTCTATTAATCTTTTCCCTCTTATCAATATCATCTTCTATCTCAGCCAGGCTTTCTTTTTTATGTCTTACTTCTTTTAACCTCACATTTAATTCTTCTAATTCTGAACTCACTTTCTGGTAAGCTGATTCCTTATCTTCAGCCTTTTTAATCTTTCTTTTCAGAATTTCTTTTTTAATGAAAGTATCATAAATTTCACCTGTACCCTGCTGATAAGGATTATTAAGCCCTCTATCTAAATTTGATGGTCTGTTATTATCTAAATCCCATCTTTTAATTAAATTATCCAATTCCTCCTCTATTTTATTGCCTAACTTATCTATGGAGATATCGCCTAATTCCAACACCGCTTTCCTTAAAATATTACTTACCGTCCCTTTTAATTCGGTTAACTCCTTCTCGTTAGTTATTCTGTTTAAAAAAGATTTTACTTCTTCTTGTTTAGTGAATACTATATTTTCATATGTGCTCTTACCATAAGGTAATAAATCTCGTCTCTTTTTTTTAATACTGTTTTTATCAATTCTTGATTTATCAGGTAATATCATATGACCTTCCGGATCATTATTACTCCATTTTTTATAAATCGTATAATCATTTTCCCCAATACAAAATTCTAGTTTTCCTTCAACATAATTCCCCTCTGGATAAGGGAAAAAGCGATCACTAAATTCTTTACCCCTCAAATCCGAATAATTATATCTTAATTTCGGTTCTATAAATAAACTAACAAATATGGCGTTTATAATAGAGCTTTTCCCTATTTCATTAGGTCCCGCTAAGACATTTAATCCTTCTTTGAATTCAACATCTATATTATTAATACCGGCAAAAATATCAGTGTGAAAGCTTTTTAACCTCATTCTTTCACCTCCTGAATTAATTCATAAGCAATTTCTAGAGTTTTATCTTCACCCATTAATTCATTTAAAAATTGATAGGGAAAAGAATCAACAGGAAATTCTTCTTTGATCTTTTCTTTGGTAATTTTTAAGTTCAAATCATCATCGATAATTCGAGCATAAGCCGTAATCTCTTCAATCCTATTATAATACTCATTCTTTTTATCATGGACCTCCTGGTCGATTCTTCCAAAAAGATTGAACCTCACCAACTTATTTTCGGGATTATTATTTTTAATTTCTTTTAACAAATTGTTTAATCCATCTTCTGTATTTATTTCTCGTTTGAGCTCTTCAAAACTATATTTGCCCATAATTATTTTTTCTGCTTTGATTTCTTCTTTTCTATTTATCTCAATATACCACACAGATCCTTTATGCTTACAATCAAAACCATCCGGTTCAGGAGTACCGGCATTATAAATTTTTTTATCATATATAATATTAGCTTCAGTTACTGGAATTGGAATATGAGTATGGCCCATTAACCATAAATCCATATTTAAATTTCTAAGTTCATCTTTTTTCATGGTAAAGTAACTATCTGTCATATCAGGTGAAACACCTTTAATAGCCCCATGTGCAATGCCTATTTCATAATTGGCATTGTCCCTCTCTTTTAATTCTTTTATCCACTTCAACTTATTCTCTGCAGAATGTTTGCTATCACAAGGTGCTGGATATATATCAATATCTAAGTCAAATCTATTTAAATTATATTTCTTTTCTTCTTCTAAAAATAGTATTCGGCCTGTTATGTTTTCTTTAAATATTTTCCATGCATCTATATTCTTATTATCATGATTCCCGGGTAAAACAAGTACTGTATCCCCTGAAAATTCATCCAAAATATTAATGGTTTTAATTACATCTTTATCAAGCATAGTAAATTTATCAAACAAATCTCCAGCTATCACAAAAAGATTACAACCTCTATTATTTGCTTCGATTATAATATTTTTTAAAGTTTCATATCTTGCATCTTCTAATTTCTTGCTTAATTCTTGATGGTAGCGAGAAAATTTGCGGCCTAAATGGATATCACCTGAATGCATAATTTTTAGAGACATATAAACTTTCCTCCCTGTTTAGAATCTATTTAAAAATGTAAAGTATGTATTAATATATTTAACTGTAAGTGTTCTTTAACCTTGTTTAATTTCAATCAATAAATAAAAAAATAACTCTTTGTTCCATTCTCTTTTGTTTCAAAGTAATATTTAATAAGAGGTTCTAAACCTCCAGTATGGTCAAGGTATCCGAGTGATAATACTATATTGCCTACTTCATTTCAATTAAGATTTAAATGGCCTGCATTTTGAATTAGAATATCCAAATAATTTAAGTCAAATAATATGGTTTCCCGTCTTCCTTAATATAATAGGAACGATCTGGTTCACCTTTTAGGTATCTATAAATAATTGTACTATTATCAACAAGTACAGTTAATTCCATTCCGTTCCAACTCCCACTTAAATTTTTATAACATTAAAATCCTAATATGTTCCAGTGATAAAACCACCAGACTATACCTAAAGACCAGAGGGTATAGAAAGTATATGCCCCTTTCTGAAGCAGGTACCATCTCCTATTAAACCAGACTTTTACATTTATTACTACCAGCAGGAGGGCTAAGCCCGGTAGAATCCAGATTAATAACCGAATATTATTGAATAAACTGACATCACGTAAAAATACATATGGTATATTATAGAGAGGGTGGTTATTTGTAAAAACTATTACAATAGCAGCTAAAAAACCAATAGATACAAAACCAAAAATAATAGCAGTAAACTTTTCAAAAATAGATTTATCTGTAATATATCTTTTAAATAAGGATTTAATTAACACAACTGCCATAATTATAGTTAATACTATATAACCACCTAAGAAAACCAAATTAAATATAGCTGTGTCAAAGATAGATGCTCTTAGTAATACATTAGGACCATTTGTAAAGAGCTTGGTGATCTTTCCTTCTTCGTTCGCAGCAGCGTATAGCTTATTACCGCTTTCTTTATCATAAAATACACCAGGTTCTATCTGTCTTAGTTGATGAATATTGCCCTGAAAGTTATAAATTAAATTATTTTCACTATCAACTTCTATATTAGTTAAGGCCACCATCCTGATAACTGATTCAAAGGAAGTATAATTAATACGATTCGGATAATATTTCCCAGCTATTTTAGAATTATCTATAAAATTCTCTCCTCTCTCGGCCGGAATAATATTCTCCTCAGAAGAATAGTATCTATTCATAAAGTTTTCAAACAGTCTTGCCCGGGCTTTTCCAGCATCTTGTCCATTATAGGATACAAAAACTCCCAAATCTAATTCAGGTACCAGATATAATCCGGTATGAAATAGTCGGGTATCTCCTCCGTGAGTGATCACACGGTATCCATTTACATTCATCTCAATAAATCCATGAGCCATACCTGATAAATCATTTTTATGAGTAAAGCTCTGGCTGTGCATTAATTTAGCTGTTTCTATCTCCAAAATTTCATTTCGGTTATAAATCCCGTTATTTAAGTGTGCAAACATGAATTTTGCCATATCAGCTGCAGTACTACTTAAAGAACCCGCTGGATACGGCTGAATAAATTCAAATTCATCATTCTTATATTCTCCTCTTATATGGGCATAACCATAGGAGGATTCTGCATTTATTTCCTCTGGAACCGGTTGTCTAAAAGTACTTTTGTCCATATTTAGAGGCTCAAATATGTTTTTATCAACATATTCAGCAAACTCCATACCTGATACTCTCTGAACTATGTAGGCTGCCAGAGCAGCTCCATAATTTGAATAAGCCATCTGTTCACCGACAGGATAAACCCTGGCCGGCAGGTTATCCTTCAGATAATCTCCTAGAGAATTTATGTCATCTTCACTTAATACAAATAGCTTGACTGCCGTATCTTCAAAACCTGCATTATGATTCAAAAGATGTTTAATTTTTATTGGTTTTGCTTCTTTCTTATCTCCCACAATATTATTTGGGATTTTAAAATCTAAATACTGGTTAACTTTCTCCTCTAAATCTATTTCACCCTTTTCTACAAGCTGCATAATTGAAGTCCAGACAAACAACTTAGAACTAGAACCTGTCCTAAAAAGGGTGCTATCAGGGTCAACTTTTTTCTTGTTTTTTAAATCATAAAATCCATAACCCTGTTTTACTAAAACTCTACCCTCTTTTACTACAGATAATGTTACTCCAGGGACCTTAAATTCTTCCATTTGTGAATTTATAAAACCATCAAAAAATGCCTTTAACTCCTGTTCGTCTCTTATACCCTGGGCATCAACAGTCCCATTAATTTGAAAAGGTAATGTAAATAATATAAATAATAATGGTAATATAAATAGTTTTTTAAAACTCAATTCCAGCCAACTCCTTTAATTTGATAAAAATATTTTAATAAGTAGGATCTTCTCCATATTCGAGGTTAAAAAGTGAATAAAAAAGAAGGACATAAGCTACAAGACCTCTGATATTTCTTTAACCAAAAAAAATATAAGAGGAGGTCTTTACTCATATCCAATTTTAGTATATCATCTTTATTATCCATTCGTCGAGCAAAAACTGATAATTTTGATCAAGTTTAGAACAAATTATTGATCCTGGGAAAAGAACCATGAATATTTAATTACTGAATACTTTTAAAAAAATTATGAATTGACCTTAAATTAATAAACCCCCTGGAAATTTTTATGAGAAATTGGAGAATAAACATAATTTATCATTATCATATAATCAAAAATCGTTAATTTAGCCTGTTTTACTACCTTTGCATAAGGAGATAAAAAACCCAATTTCTTCAATAATAGAGTTATAAAAATATTCTTTTTTTCCAAAACTTGTATTATTAATCTCTTTTAATTTATAATTCCTAGATTATTTAATAACTTCTCTTTATTAAGTAATTGAGAGTTGGCTGAAATTATACCTATCTTCTCTTCATCACCAATAATAGCTAACATCAAAAGAATTTAAAACATACAGGATAAAAACACAGGACTATCTAAATCATTAGCCAAGCTTTTTTGAAATATCGCCATAAAATTGTAGTCATCAGTTACCACTTTTACTCTTTGAAAAGTCAGTTTTTTTGCCGCTTCATAAACTATTTTATATACTGATTCATCTTTATTAAAAATTCTTTTAACTGTTAAGCCTTTAATAGTTTTCTCCTTTTACTGGAAAATCATATGACATGTCATTTCCTACATCTCCTGATATAAAAAGGGTAAATTGTCCAGCATCTAAATACCTATCACTCCTCCCTAACTTATATGTCCTTTCTTAGCAATATATTTCATAAAATATACCCCCAACAAAGAAAAAGATGCATGGGTTGAAAAACTACCCCTGCATTTTGCTTTTTACTTAGTCAGCATACATTTCTTCTGCTTCAGCTATTTCAGCTTTTAATTTTTCTAGTATTGATGCTCCCTTTCACCTACAACTTCTTTATATGTCTCCCATACAGTTTCGTTTTTTTTGCAAAAGCAGACTTTTCTTCATCTGTAAGTTTGATTACTTCTAATGAAGGTTTGTCTTCTAACATCATTTCTAATCTCCTTTGATTAAGTTCATGCTATAATTCAAATATATAGTCTGTCATTTCCCTTGTTGTTTCAAAAATCATATCTTGATATTCTTCAGGTAGGTTTTCAAAGAAATTCTTGTTGATTATTACCCCAGTTATAAAGGAGACCTGTTTAGCTTCAATTAGATAATCTTGTTGTTCATAAAATTTCATTTCCTGGTTGCCAAAATAAGGTTAAACCTGAACATCTATCATATTTAATTGAAGTGAACTGTAAATTTCAGAATAAGCTAATCTTACAGCATTTGCACCATAATCCTTATAATTCTCAATTAATATGGCTTCTCTCTTTACCCTTGTCTTATCTCTTATTAGCTTGTTTACTGTCTATCATGTAATGCCTGTAATAGCTTAAGACCTTTCTCATTATAAATTTGAGATAGATCTTGATAAATAGCCTCACTATTTTCCATTACATGTTTATTTGCCTCTAGGTTATCAGACCATAGATAATGCAGATAAAACATCCCAGCTTCAAAAATAGTTTTTGCAAACCAACTTGGAGTAAAAAAAGCAAATTTCCAATTGTTCTCTGCGGCCTGTGTATTTTCAAGTCCTATTACATTAAATAACATTACTACAATTATACTAAATACAACAATTTTATATAATCCTTTCATTTTACTTAAAATCCTGCTTTTTTATTTATCTATCTTGAATACAAATTATGCTAATTATACTATTAATTTTAAATGCTCCTATTTTAGTTAAGTACTTATCGGTCCCTTCATATTAATAATTAATTTTCATCCTGATAAATAATTTATTGCACTTCTAACATGCATCTCAACACCATAAGCTAATGTGTCTTCATCTATATTAAAACGGGGATGGTGGTGAGCAAAATCTGTACCCTTTTCTTTATTTCCGGTTCCTATAAAATAAAATGTTGATGGGACTTCATCTGAAAATTCTCCAAAATCTTCTCCTGCTAAATTAGTATACTCAACTATATTACTTCTATCACCAAGTGTTTCTTCAGCACTTTGATAAGCTATTCTCATCATTTCTTTATTATTATAAACTGGTGGACTTTCTACTATATATTCGATTTCATATTGAGCTCGGTGTGATTTGCATTCACTTTCTATGATCCGTTCAAACCTTTCTCTAGGCCTTTCTCTTCCCCGCGGATTATCTCTGTACAGATATCTAATGGTTCCCCTCAATTCAACTTCTTCTGGTATAATATTTGTGGCGGTTCCTCCATTGATCTGGCCGAACATTATCAAAGTGGGCTTTAATGGGTCTATTTCTCTGGTCTGGACTGCCTGAACTGATTGAATTATATTACTTGCTGTTAAAATAGGATCAATCGCAGTATGTGGCGCTGAAGTATGTCCTCCCCGGCCGGTAATTTTAACTTCAAATTCATATAACCCGCCCATTACTACACCTTCTGAAATAGCTATCTTCCCACTTTCAATAGGTGCCCAGAGGTGAATTCCAAATGCACCATCAACTTTGGGATTATCCAATACCCCTTCATCGATCATCATTCGTGCTCCCGCGGTCTCTTCATTCGGCTGAAATACAAATTTAATATTCCCATGAATTTTATCTTTATATTGAGATAGTATTTTTGCTGCAACTAATAACATAGCTGTGTGTCCATCATGGCCACAAGCATGCATCACACCCTTATTTACTGATTTATATCTTATATCATTTTGTTCTGTAATGGGAAGCGCATCCATATCTGCCCTGAGCATTAAGGTCTTTCCTCGCTTATCACCTCTTAATAGTCCAACCACTCCAGTTTTTGCAACATTTTTAGTTACTTCAAGTCCCAAATCCAGTAAATAATCAGCTACAATTTTAGCAGTTCTTTTTTCTTCAAACCCCAGTTCAGGGTGTTTATGAAAATCTCTTCTCAATCTGATCAATTCATTATTTAACTCTTTTACCTTCTTTTTAATATCCATTTACTTGTCCCCCTATTAATAACCATAAGCTATATCTCTCAAGAAGAACGCTACCTGTGGCAAAAATATCAAAAGAGTTGAAACTACTAAAAGCATGCCAATAAAGACTTGTGTCTTTTTAATATATTACCAAATTTGTCATCCCTATCATGACAGGAATATTACTTTAATAATTTATTTTAAATACCTTTTTCGTAGTGTAACCATACATTGGCCTTTAAAACCTTTTCTAGACTTGAACCGGCTTTCTTTAATATACTTTCTATATTAGTTAAAATAGCTCTGGTTTGTTCTTTAACCATCCCATAAATTGGCTCTCTTTTTTTATGTCATCAGCAATTTGACCCGATACAAATATTAATCCTTTATATTTTACAGCCTATGAATAATTGCCTGGTTCAGGTGCTTTTTTAGTATATACTGCTTTTTGATTTATAATCATAACCCTCCATCAATCTTCAGTTATACTTTGACAATTGTCTATTGTCGACATTTGTTTTTAAAAAATACTCTTATGCCATCTCAGCCAAAGTCCTTATGTGATCTATTACGGCTTTTTTAGTTTCTTTAACACTTTCATTTTTAAGACATCTCAATATGTCCTTATGTTTGAGACTTGCTTCTCTGAGGTTTTCTTCTTTTTTAGCATCTATTAACATTGCAAGCTGGAGCTGATAATAGAGGGTTGTAAGTAATCTATTAGTCCATTTGCTTTTTGATTTACACCATAGAAAACTGTGGAATTCAATATCTTTTTTGTTTACCTCAGCAATTTTTTTATTATCATCCTTATCACTGCATGCAATCTCTACCATTTCATCTACAAGTTTATACAAATAATCATAATCCTCTTCTGATAATAGGTTATTTTTAATTAAGATTCTAAATACTCTTTCTTCTAACATAACCCTTATATCAAATAATTCCTGGAACTCTTCCTGGCTAAATTCAACTACAAATGTCCCTTTTCTAGGTATAGTTTCAACAAGCCCCTCATTTTCTAGTTCCTTTAATGCTTCTCTTACCGGTGCTCGACTAATATCCAAATCCTCTGCCACTTTTGATTCAACAATACGGTCTCCACCCACATAATCTTCTAAAAATATCCGTTCTCTTAAGTATTCAACAACACTGCTTTTTAAGCTTTTGGGTGCGAAATTTTCTTTTTGTTCCATTTTTTATCCCTCCGGATAACTGATATTATAATAGTTATTTTATATTAAATATCTACTATTCTTAAGTATACTTTCTTGACTGAACTTTTTATTCCTTCCTATTGTGTTATCTAAAATATTATAATATCAGTATTGAACAATCTATTACTACTTTATTTACTAAATAATTTATAAGGGAATTCGTAGAATTCTTCACAGCTATTTTCAGTTATCCTGATTGCTGCGCTCATCTCAAAACCGATATCTTCCTGCCAGATTATAGGGATCAAGTGGAAAGTCATATTCTTTTTAAGTATTGTCTTATCATGAGGTCTCATACTTGCTGTTTGCTCTCCCCAATCTGGTGGATAATTCAGTCCGAAAGAATAACCTAATCTTGAAGCATCTACCAAATTACCTTTAGCAATCGATTCTCTCCACTTTTCTTCAACTGCTTCACAGGTAATCCCCGGTTTTATAAAATCTAGGGTTTCATCTAAACCTTCAACTACATATTTGGTTATTTCTCTCATTCTTTGAGGTGGATCTCCTAAATAAACCGTTCTGGCTATTGGCGCATGATATCTGTTATAACAACCAGATAATTCAAGAATTACAGGCTCGTCTTTCTCATATTTTCTTTCTGACCAGGTTAGGTGAGGTGCATTTATTACCTCTCCAGCCGGCATTAAAGGTACTATTGCTGGATAGTCACCGCCAATTTCATTAGTACCGATAATTTGGGCTTTTGAAATTTCAGCAGCAACATCACATTCTCTTTTGCCCACTTCGAGTTCATCGATTCCGGTCTGCATGACTTTTTCTGCAATTTTACCAGCTTTTTTCATCATCTTGATTTCAGCATCAGACTTAATTTGTCTGACCATTGCCACCAAAAGATCAGCATCTATAAAATTAGCGTTAGGAAATCTTTTATTTAAGATTTCATAAGTTTTATGGGTGAAGTAGAATTGATCCATCTCTAGACCTATATTCTTTTCTCCCCAGCCTTTTTCTTCAATAACATCTGCTATATACTCTACAGGATGTTTCCCGATTGGTGACTGAACATAATCATCTGCATAATTTTTTATATTTTCAGAACTCAGATAAGTTGTAATCTTCGCAGCATTCGCATCCATATTCCTTCCTATCCAGACCGGTTCTTTCTGATCTAAAGAAACCAATACACATTGATGTACATAAAATGACCATCCATCATAACCTGTTAAATAGTTCATATTCGCTGGATGGGATGACATCATTACATCTATACCCTTATCTTCCATTCTCCTTTTTGTCTTTTCAACTCTTCTCTTATATTCAGGTTCGTTAAATAACAATTTTACCCCTCCCCATATGGATTTAAACCCAGCCGCGCATTTTGACAGCTTTAGAAACCTTTCTAAGTGCTACAATCCACGCACCAATTCTGGTGGTTGTATCGAACTCTTCTGCCGTATTTCTTGCATTTACATAAGCCGTTAAAATCTGCTTTTCCAATCTTTTTTCTACTTTATCTATATCCCAATAATCATCAGTTATTCCCTGTATTCTTTCATAATGACAAACTATAGCTCCACCCGCATTTGCCACAACATCAGGTATTACCTTGATACCTTTTGCTTTTAAGATTTCTTCACCTTCAGGTGTTATCGGACCATTGGCTGCCTCTATGATCATCTTGGATTTTATATCAGCAGCATTTTTGCCGTTAATAACATTCTGAACTGCTGCAGGTATTAAAAGACTGCAATTTAATGTTAATAATTCATTATTACTAATACCTTTAGCCTTTGAATAACCTTCTAAACCATGATTTTTTTCAGCATAACTCTGCATTTCAATAATATCAAGTCCATCTTCATCATAAAATCCACCACTAATATCACTTACAGAAATAATCTTTGCACCAAGGTCATATAAATAACGAGCTATCGTAGCTCCTACCTGCCCGAATCCCTGGACGACAACCTTTTCCCCTTCTAGATCAATATTATTATCATTACAGGCTTTTTGAGTTACGTAAAAGATCCCTAAACCAGTTGCCTCCGCACTGCCAACAGTACCCCCCATAATATTTGGCTTATCATTAATTGCTGGTGGATTATGTTCCCCAGTTATCTGTTCAAATTCATCCAGCATCCAAGATTGTGTCCTATAATCAGTTCCAATATCTGCTCCTGGAATATCAATTTTTGGACCTTTAGGTTTTAGATTCCTTATAAAACCTCTGGTCAGCCTTTCTAATTCCCAATCACTCAACTTAGAAGGATCAACTTTAATTCCTCCCTTGCCTCCTCCAGCAGGCACACCTGAGACAGCATGCTTGATTGTCATAAATAATGCTAGTGCCTTTACTTCATCAACATGCAGATTAGGTACAAATCTAGTTCCATCACGAGTTGGACCTAATGCATCATTATAATGGACACGGTAAGCTTCAAATAATTTAAAGCTCCCATCATCCATTTTTAAGGGTATAGTAAAATCAATAATTCTTTTAGGCCTTGACAACAGTTCCATCACTTTTAAATCAATCTTGCCTATCTTCCCGGCTTTTTTTAAAGAGTCTAATGCAGAATCAAAAACATTGTCCATTTATTTTACCTCCATATCATAGTATTTAATTATGTTTTTTATATTGAAAATTATATCGGATAATAACATCTATTTTCATTATTGTTCTCTATACCTTATTTTTTAATTTATAACCAGCTGCCCTCTAAAACAGCTGGTTTTTTCTCTTATACCTTCGGCACAGAGAGATCCTCTTTATAGCCATTCATCACAATATCATATTCACTACGGTCAATCCATTCCATAATTATCTGGGCAATTTTAACACGCATCTTAGCTAAATTGTCAAGATATTTAGGACTCTGTGAATCTACCCAAGTATTATATAAATCACCTTCGGACGGGCCTGGCTCAATTTTGAAGTATACAGGGGCTGCTATTCTTGCTATATCTGGTGCCTCATCATATCTCTGGAATCCACCCATTGATTCTACTAAACTCATGTATACATCAAGAGGTACTTTTACTCCTCCCTGCCTTATTGAAGAAAGCATCGGTAAAGTCATATCGGCAAGTGGATTAAAACTATCTGCACCTAAACTTTCAAGCATTTTTCCTGCCACAGCTGTACCGTGTCCAGCAAAAACTGAAACTTTAAATTTGACATCTGCAGGTATGATACCTTTTTCTCTCATGTCATTAAGTAAAGTTAACGCAGATTCATCTGTGATTAGAAAACCTCTAATACCTGCCTCAATACATCTATCTATATTTTTTAGATACCTATATAGCATATCATGGCCTCTCAACCTCATACCAGAAACAATTCCTTCTTCACCAGAAGTATACTGCCTACCGGTATCCCAGGCTCTGCTTGCAACCGGGTTAACAAGTAATTCCAGATCATTTTCTGCACCAATTTGAGCAAAATGCTTTAACTCCTGGTCATCTAACATAGTAGCGCCTCTAACTATAGAAATTACCCTATGTACGGTAACATTTCTTTTATCCGCCTCTTTAACCATTTCTTCCAAATTGGATGCAGATTCTATTCCTGAAATTTCTATTCTTGCATGGGCACCACCAGGAAATGTAAGTTCTGAATCAGGCATATCATATCTTTCTCTTAATGAGTATTCGGTTTCATTTTTTATATAATCAGCCATCTTTTTAAAAACCATTGTTTAAACCTCCTATTAATAATTTGTTCTTTAATGATCTTATTACTATTCAAATTCAGCAAACAACTTATCAAATTCTTCTTTGCTATCTTTAGCGTGGTATAC
>JAGYMU010000150.1 GCA_018399995.1 Halanaerobiales bacterium
GAACAAAAAGCAGTTGTAGTTGTTGTATCAGAAGGTATAAAAGATAAACATAATAATTATATCTCTGTGGGTAAAAGTACAACTCATGATCATTTTGGGCATAAAAAATTAGGAGGAGCAGCTCCTATGCTTGCTCCCTTTATTAAAGGAAATTTGTGTGATCGGGTAAAAGCCATTAAGCTTGATGTTATGCAGCGGGCAGCAGCTCACTGTGTATCAAAAAGAGATGCAGAGGAAGCCTATATTTTAGGTGTAAAGGCTGCTGAAGCTGCAATAGAAGGGAAAACAGGTACAATGATTTCTATAAAGAGACTGTCAAACAATCCATATAAAGTTGAATATATAGAAACGTCTGTAGGAAATATTGCTAATAAAATAAAAGTATTACCAAACAAATACATAGACGAAGATAAAAATCAAATCAATGAAAAGTATAGAGACTATGTCCTTCCATTGATAAAAGGAGAAGTTGACATTTTTTACAAAGATGGACTACCTCAGTATGCAGAACTGGACTGTCTCAATAATGAAATTTTGATTAACAGCTAACTTCTTTTTTTCATACATAATGCAAACTTAAATTTTAATTTCTTCATAACTTATTTGTTCTGTGTCCTTAAGTAATCTCGATACCGTGTATTTGCACAATGATAAATTAGATTAAGTTGGTCTACCCTTGTCTAAGAAACTTCAGTACTTTTAATATGTTAAATTTTAAGTCTTCGAGTTAATTCTTAAGTGGTTAGTTGAGATGCACTAAGAATGCGATTTTATCTAAGGTCAAAATCTAAAAATCTCAAAAATTATTAATTATATATTCAAAATCTTGACAAAACATATTGTACTTGATAAAATAATGTTAGTGAAATTTGTTATAATAACATAACAATTATATATTGATTGGAAGTGATTTAGATGGTCGAGAAAATAGATAAAGAGAATCCCCTTTCTTTATATTATCAATTAAAACAGATCCTAATTAAAATGATAGAAAATAGAAAACTGACAGAAAATGACAAGTTGCCAACTGAAAAAGAATTATGCGAAAAGTATAATATAAGTAGAGCAACTGTCAGACAGGCATTAAAGGAACTTGAAAATGAAGATTACATATATAAAATACAAGGCAAGGGTACCTTTGTTTCACCTAAAAGATATCAACAGGAGTTATTAAAATTTTATAGTTTCACAGATGAAATGAAAAAATTAGGAAAGACTCCCACCTCAAAAGTATTGAAATTTGATATAACCATTTCCAATAAAAAAATAGCAAAAACACTTGCTATTAGTGCAGATCAAAAGGTATATAAGTTTACCCGTCTTAGATTAGCAGATGATGAGCCAATGATGCTTGAAACAACTTACATTCCCTATAATTTATTTAAAGGTATTACAAAAGAAAATTTGGAAATTAACCCACTTTACACTATATTAATAGAGGAATTTGGTGTTACATTTTCTAAAGCAGAAGAAATTTTTAGGCCTACTTTAATGGAAAAAGATGAGGCTGAAAAGTTAAACTACATTGAAGGAGCTCCAGCTATATTGTTAGAGCGTATTACCTATAATAGTAGTGATCAAATAATAGAATATACTAAAAGTGTAGCCAGAGGTGATAAATTTAAGTACCATGTTGTACTAGAAAAGTAAAAATTTTACAAAAATATGTCATAATAACAGTACAATATAATAAATTATGAAAGGATGAATGGAAATGGTATATAAGACTGAAACAGAAATCTTTAGTCAATTCCAAGCACTAAACAATACATATAATTACTTTAATGAAAATCAAGATAAGATTAAGAAGTTTTTTGATGAAAATGTCTTTGACTCAATAACATTTTTAGGTAGTGGATCTTCCTATTTGATTTGTGAATCATCAGAAATAATCACAAAGACAAAGCTTAATATGAATGCAAATGCCCTAGTAGCTGGTGATTTGATGTTAAACTTTCCTCATTATAAGAATCAACTTGAGAATACTCTTTTAGTTGCCCCCTCTAGATCAGGAAGCACCACCGAAGTACTCTTAGCAGTAAAAAAGGTGAAGAAAAAATATAACACTCCTTGTATATCCATGAGTGCGAAAAAGTATTCTGAATTATCTAAAATAGCTGATCTTAATATTGAATTACCATGGGCTTATGACGAAAGTGTTTGTCAGACCAGGACTGTTACTAATCTATATACAGCTAGTTTGTTATTAATTAATATAATAAATAATGACCTTTCATTTAAAGAAGATATCAAAAAAACAATTGATTATGGTAATACTTATTTAGATGATAATAAGAGGCGATTAGAAGAAGTTGTAGATCAATTTGATTTCAAAAATGTATTTGTATTAGCAGATTCTTCCCTTCAGGGTATAGCAAGTGAAGCTTCTTTAGCTTATAAAGAAATAGCCAGAATAAATTCATATTATAATCACCTTTTAGATGTAAGGCATGGTCCAATGGTTTTAGTAAATGATAAATCATTAATAGTAATGGCCAATAGTCCCTATGGTAAAGAATATCAAAAAGAATTAGTGGAAGATTTACAGTCTAAAAATGCCTATGTTTTGACAAATGGTTTAAGTAGAGAAAAGTTAATCAACTCAGATTTACATATTGAATTTCCAGAAGTTGACTATCCCATAAGAGGTATCTATTTTATTGTTATTAATCAGTTACTTGCATATTATAAAGCAATTAAAAGCAATATAAACCCGGATCAACCTGAAGGATTAGATTCATGGA
>JAGYMU010000151.1 GCA_018399995.1 Halanaerobiales bacterium
TGAATGCTTATGATCAGGGAAAATTAGTAAAGGTTTATTGAAAAAAACTTGTTCACATTCTTCGGCTTTAACTTTATGCTTAGTCCAGTTTTTATCAACATTACCACTATCCCAGTCAAAGCCCCTTATTTGCGATAATTTCAACATAATCTAATAATTTAGTGTATATTACTATAATATACAATATAAGTTAAGCTGTCAAGATATAGTGGAGCCTAAGCTAAACTTTAGAATTATTAAAATGCGAAATTAGCCGAATGCTTTTGAGTTGTGTCTAATTACTCAAATCCCATAAATAGTTAAACTGAGCTTTTTTAATTTTTTAAAATATTGTATAATATAACAAGATAAATCATTTAAATTATAATATCAAATTTATGGAAAATGACTTGGAAACAATTACAGACAAAAAAAGGGATAATAAAAGATGGCTTGTTTTAGTTTTAGTAAGCGTATTGTTATTAGCCCTATTATTCACTTTATTGTTTAATAGAAAGTCAGTTGATCCGGTTGTTAATAATGATGAAGGAGAATTAGTAATCGCTGAAGAAGATTTAATAAATGATTGGCAATATGATGTAGGCTCTTCTGCTTCTGATTATTCAGGACAAGCTAATAAGCGTTCATATGTTTCAGAAAGCCTTTCTATGAGTTTAGGCACACCAGACGCCTCTATAGGTGGCTCTATCGGAATGGCGGTTGGTGGCGCTCAAGATGTTAATAATTTTCGTCAAAATATAGAGAATAATTATTTACCAATATTAACTGATATTAGTTACGAAGGCTTATTCTATGATTATTATTTTGAAACTGGCCAAACAGAGGAATGCTTAAAACTATTCTGCCCCAGTTATTCTTCAGCTGTTTCAGCTGATCCGATTTCAGATGAAAATGAGTACTACTTATCTGTTGGCCTTAATTCAGGCATAAAAGAAGCTGATTTTGAGCGCAAAAAAATGAATCTTGTTTTAGTTTTAGATATATCCGGATCTATGAAGTCTCCTTTTAATAAATATTACTATGATAATCCTGGAGGAAATAATGATTTAGAAGAGGAAGAAGAAAGAAAGACTAAAATGGAGATAGCTAATCAATCCATCGTTGCTTTACTTGATCAATTAAATGGAGATGATCGAGTTTCTTTAGTATTATTTAACAGTAATGCTTATTTAGCTAAACCCTTAAACTTAGTTAAATATACGGACATGAGTGCGATTAAAGACCATGTCTTGGAAATTTATGCTAATGGTGGTACCAATATGGCAGCTGGGATGAGTTTAGCTGGTGATCAATTTGAAGAGTATATTGATATAGATAGGGATGAATATGAAAATAGGATAATCTTTTTGACTGATGCTATGCCTAATACCGGCGAAACTAGGGAAGAGGGCATGCTTGGTTTAGCAAAAAATTATTCTGATCAAGGTATTTATTCAACTTTCATTGGAGTTGGTTTAGATTTTAATACCGAATTAATTAATTCTATTACTAAAATTAAAGGGGCAAATTATTATTCTGTTCATTCTGAAAAGGAATTCAAAACTAGATTAGCTGATGAGTTTGAATTTATGGTGACTCCTTTAGTTTTTGATTTAAAACTAGAATTAGAAAGTAATGATTTTATAATAGAAAAAGTATATGGTTCTCCCGAGGCTGACGAAGCTAGTGGCGAAATAATGAAAGTTAACACCTTGTTTCCCTCAAAGGTTCAAGATGGTGAAACTCGAGGTGGCTTAGTTTTATTAAAACTTAAAAAAGTAGGCGAAGGTAGTCAGTTATCTCTTAAAACATCCTATGTAAATCGACAGGGAGTTTCAGATGGTGATGAAGTTAGTTTTTCTATTGATGACAATTCTCATTATAGTAATACTGGAATTAGAAAGGGCATTGTGCTAACTAGATATGCTAATTTAATGAAAAATTGGATAAATGACGAAAGGGCCATGAAGGGCAATATTCCGATTGATTATTATGGGGTTAATATTGAGGATGGTATTATGCTCCCGCCTTTTATTTCACTTGGTCAATGGGAAAGAAAATCAACACCTTTAACAGTTAATAGTAATTACAGGCAAATGTTTGAAATATTTTCAGATTATTTTAAAGAAGAAAGTGAGATTTTAGGAGATGATAACCTGGGGCAGGAGATAGAAATTATGGATAAATTAATTAGCATGAATAATTCTAATACTTATAGCTGTTCTGATTCTAGCGATTGTTATGAGGAGATGTATAAGTCAAGAGGTATTGCATGTAATATTGATAACGTAGAACTTATCAGTAGTTTCAATGAAGATGTATCAAATTGGACAAGTAAGCAAAGAAGAGAAAGTAATTTAAATTATTTTTCCTGGGAATGTATAGACAATAGTTGTGTTTGTGTTGGAGATTGGCATACAAACTATTAAATATTAAAACAAGTTTTAGACTATAATCTAAGTAAGAATTAATTATAAAATCTATGTTTAAATTTTTAGAAAAAATTCATAAGGGGGAACAAAAAGAAGCAAAAAAATCTATTCAAGAATCAGCTCCTGAGCCAGAGCTTCAAGCTGACCCTGAAGCTGAAAAAGAAGCTTTCAAGCAATCAATAGCCGAAGTGGGTGAATATTTAAAGAATAATGATGGTCATATTGACCCAGAAACGATAAAAATGATTACCGGTAAATCAATTGATGAAGTATTTGAAAGTTTAGCTGATCAAAAGTTAGAACTTAATTTAGAACAATTA
>JAGYMU010000152.1 GCA_018399995.1 Halanaerobiales bacterium
AGATGCCATAACGGATACTCCGTAATAGCGGTTAAAAATGTGATTAAAATGGGGATAAATTTATCCCCATTTTTTATTACTGACTTGACAAAGCTTTAAAAATATGGTATAATATAGTTGTAATAAAATATACATATGAGGGGATTATTATGCCAGTAAGACGTGGAAGAGATAGTAATGGGTGTTATTACCAATGGGGAAATCAGAAAAAATATTATTATGAGTGCGGTAATGAACAGGCAAGAAAACGAGCAAAACATAAAGCAGCAAAGCAGGGTAGAGCTGTTTATAGTCAAGGGTATAAAGGGTGATGTGTATGAAAAAATTTTTTATTTTATTTATAATGTTAATAATGAGTGTAAATATTTTTGCAACTGTAGACGCAACAAAAACTAATACAGATTGGTATATTGATTTAGATGCGGGTACATATATTAAAAAACAGGGTACTATGCCATATATCAATACAGAAGCGATGGTTGAAAGAGGCGCTTGGCGTGTTGGTGCTCAAGCTGAGCTTTTGCTAGAGAATTTTGGTATTGTTGAGTCAGGGTTATTTGCTAAAAATGCAGTATTTTGGCGGTTCTCTAATCTTTATACAGAGGCAAGTATAGGTGTAGGGTTAGTATCAAATAAAGATTCTGATGTTGTTGTAAAATATCGACCAGAAGGCGAATTAAGGATTGATATGGGCGATTTTTACCTTACCTTAATTGTAGGTGTATTATTAGAGGATAAATGGTCTTTGGAAGATTCATATTTTTCAATAGGAGTACAAAAGCGGTTTGAATAACGTGTTGTAAAGAACGGTGTTTGTATGGATAATTGCAGTGAATGTTTGGCAATGTTAAAAAATATAGAAAAAATCGGGGAATTTAATAGGGAAGATATAAAAGAATTAGCAAGTTCACAACGTTCCGTTATTCAAAATTATAAAGATTTGATAGAGTCTTATAAATCTTTTATTGATTCCGTATCTGATGTAGACGCACAAAATGCCTTACAGGATTATAAAAAGAGAGAATTATGGGTAAAAGTTGGACTAGGGGCATTAAATGTTGTTAGTTTATTAATTGGAAAGTTTTTGCCCATCCTTTTTGGTGGCGGTTAATATGGCAGTAATAGTAGGAATAATGACGATAGGTTTTGGGCTATTTATTTTTATAGTAAACGAGACGGTAGAATATATTAAGACAAAGCATAATGCTTCCATAAAAGAAGAGAAGAAGGAAGAAGAGAAGATAAAGTTATTAGTAAAATTAGATCGTTCTAGAGAAGAGATGGATAAATTAGACAAAGATTTAGAGCGATTATATATAAAGCACAGTCGTTAAAATTTTGGTGATAATAATGGGAATTGAAGTTTCTTTTATGGAACACGTATTACCTCAACTAATTAGTTTATTAGTAGCTGGGATAATATTTTATAGGAGTTTTATGTTCTATACAAAAAGTGCTGTGAATAATTATACGATAGGTAATATGGCTTTTGCAGTATTATTATTGATTTATGGTAAAATATCAATATTTTTAAATGCTGTTAATCCAGATTTAATAAAGTATCATGTAGATGCATCTTTGATGGTTTATTTTGCAATAATGCCTTTAATATTAGCAAGATTATCACGGATACCAAGGAAATATCATATATGGTTACAGATATTTATAATTCCTTTTTTAGCAATGTTTTTAGACGGTAATGTAATACAAGGCGATATTATATTTTTTGCAGATTTGTATCTTGTGTTTTTAGCAGTATTCATGAAATTTAAGTCAAAATACTGGTTTATGGCGGCATTTGTTATATTAGGTCTAATAAATTTATTAACTGGGTATTTTCATGAATTTTGGCGGTATTATGCATGGGTAGAGACAGTAGGACAGATTTTATTTTTAAAAGGTTTTTGTAAGTTAATTGAAGAAGTAAAACATTAAGTAGAAAATGGTGATAATATGAGTAAAACAATAGATACTGTTTCAACTGTAGTAGTTTCAACGGACGGTATAGTAACATCTGGAGAATTTTGGGTACAGAATTCAGGGCTTATTGACTGTTCAGACAAGCATGGTTTGAATGTTGAATTAAAAGCGACTTTTGCAAATGATGATGCAGTTGCGGGAGATTTAATTTTTTATATTGTACGTTCAAATGATGGGGGAACAGATATTACGAGCTCTTTTAATGCAGAACCTATATCTATTATGACTCCTGTTCAAAACTCAGTTATAGTGGATGTTGTACCAATCCGTGCTGAGTTTGATGATCTTATAGGTTTTGCGGTTAAAAACACAGATAGTACATTCGATGTATCAGATGTTTCAATTTCTTATAAAACTGTAACACTTTAAGGTGATGTCATGCATAAATTAAAGGTACAAGGAGGAACAACCGGCACAAACAAGGTAGTCTTACCTACTCCTTTATATGATTATTATTCGTCAACGGAAATATATGGAGCGGTTTGGGATGAAAGTTCTGATCCATCACTTACACGAGTCGAAGAAGTTGAACAAGTATTATCAGTGTGGCATAGAGGCAGACAGGTAAGAAGTAAAATATCAGGAAGTGCTATTATCTTACAAGCCCCGTTAGCCTATTTTGATGAAATAGAAATTAGTAGGGGGAAGAGGTTGGCTCTCGAAGATTACACAACTGCAAACTTGATAGAAGTCCTCCACTGGCAACCATCAACAACCATTAATGTCAGCTTTATTCAAGAAGATTTAGG
>JAGYMU010000153.1 GCA_018399995.1 Halanaerobiales bacterium
ATCATTTTGGCAGATTTAATCCTTATCCTAGAAAAATATCTGCCAATATAAAAACCGTTTATCCTCAGGAAATAATGGACAATCTAGATAATTTCGAATATTTATCTCAAAGATATAAATATGGCTCAGATTTAAATATAAATAGTATTAAAATAAACGATGTTAAAAGGAAAATAAACGAAGTGTTAAAGGGAGAAATAGATTTGCCTAGATTGTATGAATAAACCAATATTAATAACTGGCTCTCATAGAAGTGGAACAACATTTGTTGGAAAGATATTGTCTTTACCTTCCTCTGTTGCGTATGTTAGTGAGCCTTTTAATAAAGAAAGTGGGGTATATGGAGTAAACCATTGGTATCCTTATATAAATTCTGATAACTTAAATCAATTGCATTATATCAATATAGTTGAAAAAATTCTAAATTTTAAGGGTAAACATAAAAATCCCCCCCTAAATACAGATGTTTATATAAAGAAAGTTACTAAGAAATTAATTGGCAATAAGAAAATGTTTTATTATAGAAAAGCAAAGTTATTTTCTCGGTTGCCTGGTAAAATTGGTAAAAGATTGCTTATAAAAGACCCTTTGGCTGCTTTTCTTAGTGATTTCTTGGCTCAGAAGCATAATTTTAAAGTATTAGTCCTTGTCCGTCATCCTTGTGCCTTCTATGTAAGTTTAAAAAGATTGGGGTGGCGGTTTAATTTCAAAGACTTTTTGGAACAAGATGAATTAATAGAAAACCATTTAAAAGATTTTGTGTATTTAATGGAGAAGAAAAACAAATCATTTGAAGAAGAAGCGGGGTTGCTCTGGTGCTGTATTTATAAAGTTTTAGAAGATTATCGTAAAGAAAATCCTGATTGGTTATTTATAAAACACGAAGATATATGTATGGAACCTCTGAAAATATTTAGAAAGATATTTGATTGGGCAGGATTGGAATTTAGTAATAGGATAGAAAATAAGATCAGATTTTTTACAGAAGGAAGATCTGTGAAAGCCGAAAACAATAAAGCACATCAATTGGAACGAGATAGTAAGGGAGTAGCTAATTATTGGAAAAGCATTATTTCTAATGATGAAGTGGATACTATAAAAGATCTAATTTTTAGGGCTTCAACAAGGTATTATAGAGATAATAGTTGGGTTTTATAAAATAGAAGGGGATTAAATAAGATAATCGGTATTTTTTTATGATGATTATATATGATGAAAATTGAATTGTTTTTTCTATTTTTGTTTGGAGTATTATTTATTCCGTTAGAATTGTCTTTCGGGTTATTGTTTGTTTTATATTATATTTCAATTTGTAGACTTTGTATAAAACATGGGAAAATTTTAGTCAATAAAATTAGTTTTTCGCATTTTATATTTCCCGTAATTATTTTATTGACTTTCAGTCTTTTTTATTATCCTATTATGCTAAAATATGGCTATTTTGGAATTCGTCAAGTGGCCAAATTTCTATTTTGCACTTTTTTTCTTTATGGATTAGGATACAACTTGTCACAGAAATATTTAAAGAGAAACCAAGACCATCTAATTTATCCCATATGGATGCTAAGCGCGGGTTTTATTTTATCTGTGTTTGCAATCGTTTATGGCACTGAATGGGCAATTACGGCAAAACATGATGCAGTTTTTTCCCTTGGCAAGCGATTACGGGTTACAATAGCGGGGCTTTATTTATCTTTCGGATTCGCGTTATTACCTGTTGTAATGTTGGGTCCGCTTAGAGAAAAAATAAGGTTATATATACGGCGTATATTTTTTGTTGGTTTACTTGTGGGGTTGAGTTTATTTGGTGTTATCAAACTTAATATTAGGCATCCTATAGTGGCAGGTATTATAGGTATAGTTGTTGGTTTACTAATAATTGTTAAGCGCGACGTTCGGTTACCTTTCATAAATAAGAATGTTCGTACAGTTTTATTGGTTTTGTTGGTGTTCTTGACATTATTTTTGTTAATAATAAATTTAGTTTTTTTCTCAAATTATTTACCAGAGCAATATATCTCAAGATTTACTGACTATGGATTATCTACACCACGGTATATCGTATGGAAGAAAGTTCTTACAGGAATATTTCAATATCCATTTGGGGGTCGACAAATAGCTTTGGACCGTGTTAGTTCTGCTCATAATTTATGGCTTGATGTAGGGTATAGCGCTGGTTTATTGCCTTTTATCTTGTTAGTAGGCTTTCATTTTACACATTTATCTGATTTGATGAGAATTGTTAGGTCGCGCCAAGTAACGTTGTTTAATTCTGTTTTGCTTGTAAGTTTTGTAGGGGTTGTTTTAGCTGAGTTAATGGTTGAGCCAGTGCAATATGGGGCTCCAAGATTTTTATTTGCTAGTTTTTTTGTATTTGGGTTAATAAGAGGGATAGGCAGTTTTGTATTAAAGAGTAAAACTGTATCTTATAGGAGATGAAAAAAGGCATGATTAGTGTAATTACAGTCAATTTTAACCAAAAAGAGGAACTTAAACGCACTATAAAGAGTGTTGTCAGCCAAACTTATGAAAATATTGAGTTTATTGTGGTAGATGCTGCTTCTTCTGATGGGAGTGTTGATGTTATAAAGAAATATAAAGATAAAATGCAAAAGTGGGTAAGTGAGCCTGATGAGGGCATTTATGACGGGATGAATAAAGGGATTGAAATGGCTACAGGCGATTGGATTGTATTTATGAATAGTGGAG
>JAGYMU010000154.1 GCA_018399995.1 Halanaerobiales bacterium
TTATGCTATATACAATTTTTCCAATTATTCTGATACATTCTTGCTTTGAGAAATCTTTAATAATTCTTTCTCGATATCTTCCATTATAGGAGTATCATCAGGTGCTTCTTTCAGCGCTTCCAGGAAATAATCATAGGCATTTTCAGTTTTGCCCATTCTCTGATATGCCATACCGATATAATACAAGAAGATATGTTTTTCCCTAAATTTCAAACCAAGGTCAATTGCCTTCTTCCATTGGGTAATTGCTTTCTGGTATTCACTATCATATATATAGAGAGAGGCTAGTTCATTATATGCTTTTATATATTGCGGATATAAATAGAGTGCCCTTTTTAGTATTTCTAAAGATTTTTCGCTATTGCCTTTTTGCGTATAATAAATACCAATATTGCGATAGATATTCTTGTCCTTATAATATTCTTTTGCTTTATCCAATGCCAATAATGCTTCATCTAAAATATTGGCATTCAAATAGTTTGCTCCCAGGTGTAACAATATTCTTCCATTGTAAGGATCCATCTGTACAGCTTTTTCAAAATAATCAATCGATTTTGAAAGATCTTCCTCAATATAATAAGCTTTTTGTCCCTGGAAGGAATATACTTCAGACAGATATGGCTTTACAATAAACAAATATGTACTGACCACAAAAATTAAGCACAAACCGGCCATTGAAAATATTCTTAAGGATTTTCTCAAATGAAGTTGGAAATACAATTTAGAGTCATTATCTTTATTCTTAAACTGATTCTTAATCTGGATAAAACGCGCCAATCCAAATACCATAAAAAAAGAAGCACCCAGAAAAGGAACATGAAAAGGAAAGGTAAACAAACAATGAATTAAAAAAATATTTATTCCTAAAAACAATCCGAGCAGTAACATCTTGTCTTTTGAGCACTCTTTCCCCTTTATCTGAAGAAAAGTCCAGGTATTTTTATAAAAGTAAAATAAGATACTTAAAAGCAGTATAAGCCCGATAATTCCAATTTCAGCACCAAACTGAATGTATTCATTATGTGCTTCCAAAACATTGCGGTCACTTAAATATTTAATCTTTCCGGGGTTTTCTTTCAAATATATTGCCTGATAATCAGGGTAATTCAGATTAAATGTACCTAAACCAAAACCAAATAAAGGCCTTTTAAGAATCATTTTCAATGTAGAATTTAATAAAATTATCCTTACATTTATTGAAGCATCTTCTTTATCCAAAACTGAAAAGGCTCTTTGAGGAACCATTATTCGACTTTTATTTAGAGGATTATCAGTTGAAAAAACAACTGTTATTAAAGACATTAATAATAATATTATTATAAGATTCTTTCTATTTCCCCTAATTATTTCAATCAGATTTACCATTTTAATTAGTAGAATGGCAATTGGAATGCTCAAAACAATACTAATCCATATTCCCCTGCTTTGACATATAAGAATAGCTATATAATTAACAATGATTGCAAAAGCGTAAAAATATTTCTCCTTATTTTTATTTGATATCAAATATAAAACAAATGAGGACGGCAGAACAAGTGACAGAAAGTTCGATGTCCAGTTTTTTTGCCCAATCGGTGAAAATACTGGTCCATACTCTGCCAAATATTGAATTAGACCATAATAATGAAAGATAGTATAAATACTAACAAACAGTGCGGATACAATAAATACATTCATCAAAAGAATTGTTTTATTCTTTATCTGTAAGTTTATTACTAATAGAAAAAGAAAGATATAACATGAAAATATAAATAGAAATCGTAAGCTAATTACTCTGTTAGAGCTGTAGATCAGGGAAGTAGATAAATAAAAAAGAAATATTAGGAACAAAAAATAAAATGTATCCTTAATTATAATAATCTCAGCCCCTTCAATTATTTTCAGAAGTACAATAAATAATATAAAAAGGGGAATGAATTTTACCCATAATTCCTGGTTTGCCCGATAATAATCCACATACTTATAGACCAGCAAAGGATTAATTATAATCAAGAATATAAGTGAATAATAAATCACTTTATCTATAATGTCTTTTTTTGTCATCATAATAATTTAGCCCTTTTAAAAGAAAGATCTATTTATTTCTTTTAAAAGGGCTTTCTTAAAACTAATTCGATCTTTAATAATTATCTTTGCGCCGTTAGTTGATCGCCCGCTTTTGTGGAACCATCTTTACCATAGCCCTGTATTAAAAAGTATGTTCCATCACCACCACTCTCTGAAACAACTACAATTCCTTTTGCGGCAGTTTCAGAAATTACATCTCCTGAAGGATCAAATGGATTTTGCATTCCTGCAGCATCAGGCCCTCCAATTGTGCTTATAGCGTTTCCAGCATCTGAAAGATCGCCATCAGCTAATTCTGCTTGTATCAAAGTCTGAACGGTTCCAGCATTTGCTTTTACGATGGCTTCTTTTGCTTTTTCCTGCTGGCCGGTGTAAAGTCTCAAGCCTAACAGTGCCAGGATTCCGATAATGGCAACAACAACCATCAATTCGATTAAGGTAAAACCTTTTTTGTTTTTTTGTAAGTACATGAACATTTTAAATTTCCTCCTATTTTTTTAAAAAGTTTTTAGTTTATCGTTTTTAGTTTTTAGTAAAATACAATTAAATACATAAGTAAATTCAAATAAAGTATTTAGTCGTTAGTATCTAGTTAAAATACAAATTTTCTAAATAACGTTTTTGGTT
>JAGYMU010000155.1 GCA_018399995.1 Halanaerobiales bacterium
CATGTGGCGGTTTTACCTCCATCCACTGTTGTTACTGTAATAATGGTGGTGCCTTCTGTTAATGGTATAACAACGCCACCTGCAACACTTGCTACGTCTGAATTACTTGAATCCCAAACAATATTCTTGTTTGTAGCATTTGATGGACTTACATTTGCTTCGATTGTTCCTGTTTCCCCTCCTGCTATTAAGGTCATGGTTGTTGGTGTAACACTAATACTGTCTACTGAAATGTTAATAGGTTGTATAGTAGGTGGATTAAAAATGTCTTCTGTTGTATTACTTACTAACTCAGCAACATCAGGATCATTGGTTACATTGCCATTCTCTTCTAGTATAGAAAAAACTTGTCCGATGAGTTCATTAAAAATATCACTGTCTTTAATATCTTTCAGATCAATATTTTCGAGATCCATCCCTTGTTCTAATAATTCTTCAATAATTAAAGCCAAGGCAGTAGATTCCGCATCTGCAGTTCCAGCATCATATTCTTCATCTATTTTTACTTCCTGAGGAATTACATCTTTAATGATTACATTATTATTATCTATTGTTGCATTAGCTGTAATAATAGTATTAGCATTAACTGCTACACCAACAAAGATATAATAACCATTTTCATCGGTAATGACTGTATGGCTTACTCCCTTAGAATCAACAATAGTAATGGTGACATTAGCCAATGGAACCCAGCCGGTAATATCCTTATTAAAATCAAGGCTAGGAATCATTATCCTCCCACCAATAACTCCATTTGGTGGAGAGGGAGTAAATTCTGGAATACAACCAGCTAACAAAATATACAATACAAAAACTGTTACTATAGTAAAAATAACTTTGGGGTTTACTCTCATTTCAATGCCTCCTGTAAAAAATATTTTCTTTTAGTAATCGATAAATTATATCAATTTTATAAATACTTTAAATCAACACATTATGTCCTACCCTTTAGAATAGTTTACCTTATTTCCCCTTTTCTTATATAAGCATTATCTGGGGTCTCTATGTCAATGACCTGATAATTTTTTAATTTCCATGAATAAATTGCAAAAATCACCTAGGGTGTTATATAGATATTTCCCTCCTTCGTTATTATGGATCAAAGGCTTGCAATGCATAACATCGTTTCTAAAATTTATCATCTTCTCGGATTTACTTTTAAAATCATTTTTTCCTTCGCAAAACGCAAAAAACTTAAAAATTTTTTCTTTTTCAAATAATTTAATTAAATGCGTTAGAGTTGTACATTCTAATAATGATATCTCTATTCCTTTATCTTTCGCATCATTATAAGTCTTATTAACTTCCTTTTGTTTCCCATCTGGTAGGATATCAAACCATTTATTTTCTTGATATCTAAGATTAATGTAATTTCTCATATACTTTTCTAGCTTGGATATCACTATATATGAATATGAATATATGGGTGATTTATTTAAATCAGCATAAGTAATCAAACCATTAAATTCAGTTTTATCATATACAAAAACACAGTAATATTTTTTAAATTTTTCAATAATTTCTGGAATAAGTTCATTACTCTCTATCTTTTCATTTTTAGGAATTCTTAAAAAAATATCCTTGCTATTTCCATTTTTCATTAGAGACTCTCTTGTAATATAAAACAGATCATTATTACTATTCTTTGCCAGAACAATATCATAATTATTTGACTCAATATATTTTTTTAAATAATCAGAATGATAATCCATATCGAAAATATCAATATTATCTCTCTCGGTCATAAAACTGTTTGCGGTAAAATATCTATTTATATCTCCACAAATATTATTCAATAAATCTGTTAATCTCATCTTTTACCTTTTCTAATAAAATTTTTTAAGCCAGCCTCCAAAGATAAATTCTTCCACTACAGGGAATATTATCTGTAGTGCTGACTTACAATTTGTATCAAAAGAATCATACATATTCTCATCCGCCTCATCAACAATAACTCTAAAAGAAAAACGCTTTACATCATTAAACCTGGCAGTTTGTAAAATGGCTGAAGTCTCCCAGTTACATGCTATAGCATTAAAGTTTTCATGTAAGACTTGTTTAAGTTCTATGCTTTTTACGTCTCTTTCTCCGCTTGCAATATTCCCTACCTTAATATTTATATTTTTTGTTTCTTTTGCCCAATTAATAAATTTATTGAACTCTTCTTCATAGGGCACATCACTAAGTGTTGACCAGGTAAAGGGAGTATTCTTGTCTAATATTCCACCTGTATTTGGATCATATTCAAAAATATATTTACCGTATGCAATATCATTGATTTTTACATCTTTAGTTAACGAACCGGCAACACCGACATCCATGACAAAATCAGGATGAAACTTATCAATAATTAATTGAGTAGCAGAGCTGCAATTGATTTTACCCACTCCGGCTTTAACAGCATAAACCTCTGCGTTATTCTCTTTTTTTCCTGAAACAATCCGTCCGGATAATTCTGATTCATTCTTCAAACCCAGTATTTCTTTACAGGTATCGTATTCATCATAAAGTGGACAAATGATTCCAATTTTGATTTTTAGATTGTTCAAGATGACCTCTTCTTATTTTCTATTTTGTATTTTATGTCAAATGTTGAGACCTGAACTTCCCATCTGAAAAATCAAGTAATCTTCAAACTTTTTTATGCCA
>JAGYMU010000156.1 GCA_018399995.1 Halanaerobiales bacterium
TATATTCTTTTGGTCCATAATGGGGTACATTATGAATTTTAACAGAAATTTTAGCAAAATAATCTTTTTGGTTTTTAACCTGTCCATTAATAACGGGAGAAATTAATCCAAAGCGAAACAGGGCTATCTTCTCTCTTGTTTTTTCATTCATGAAACTTACCTCCTTTAGGGATGAAATTAAAAAATGGAGGAAGTTTAACCGGCTAAACTTCTGAATGATAATATTTTATCGAGAAAACAGTCCTAAAACTAGTGTAAGATTATGTGTTTTTAAAAAAACCTTCCCAAAAGGTTACTTCTGTGGTAAAATTAAAGTGCCATAAAATCTTTGTTGAAGTGATTATGATACCTTTGGGAGAAGGTTTGAGCTGTTAAGCTCTTTATCATTTCAATGAGTTTTATGGCTTTTCTTTTACCAAAAGGAATTTTCTTGTTGATATTGTCTCTGAAAAAAGAAATAATACCCGGTATGTTTTGGCGGAAACGTTGGCAGTAAAAGTGAACCTGGCGATAAGCTAAAGTATAACTTTTTTCAAGAAAGTACTGGTCTAAACAATGAAAGATAAATTCTAAACTTCGCTGAAACTGTGGAAGTAAAAACGAGGGAAGTATGGAGACCGTATGGTCACAGTGCTTACATCTGTATCTTCTGATGAAAATTATGTATGTTTTACGACTAAAGGTAATAACAAATCTTTGATAAAAACCATTTTTGATCATAAGGTCATTGCAATATGGACATCTTTCAATTACAGGAAATTCATTATCCTGACCATTCATAAAATATTGTGCTGGCGATATATTAAAATCATATATTATTTGCATTAAAAGTATCCCTCCCCGGATAATATGAAAAAAGTTTATCAAATTATTTGGGAAAAGAAAAGATAAAAAGCAATTATATTTTGAAAAATTTATATCAATTTATGATAAAGTAATTTGAAAGATTACACCTATGGGTTCCAGCTTAAATAAGAGAATAAGGACATAAGTAAGCTGGTAGGTCTATCCAACCAAACAAGAAGGACGACCAGAAACCAATAGGACTTCGGATCAACTCATAGTACTCCGAGGTCGGGCAATCCGGCTACATGGGGAAGGGGTTGACAAGAATATGCAGTCTTCAAAGGAAACACTAACCGAACGAGCAAGGTCGGAATACTTAGTGCAAACCTCACTGGAGGGTATATCACAGAAGGCAAAAAGAGAAAAGGAATATCGTTTTCGTGACTTATACAGGCAGATAAACTATGGAGCATTAAAATTAGCCTGGAAGAAATTAAATAAGAAAGCGGCACCAGGAGTAGATGATGTTACAGCTGAAGAATTTGAGTCTAATCTAGAAGAAAATCTAAATAACATACTGGAGTCACTAAAAAGAAAACGATATCATGCAAAACTAATACGTAGGAAATATATAGACAAAGGAAATGGGAAAAAGCGTCCTCTAGGCATACCATCATTATCAGATAAAATAGTTCAAAGAGCAGTAGCCGATATATTAGAAGCTATCTTTGAACAAGACTTTATAGAAGAAAGCTATGGATATCGTCCCAATAAAAGTGCAAAAACAGCAGTAACAGAGCTAAGCGATGAACTAGTGTCTGGGAAATATAATCACATAGTAGAAGCAGATATTAAAGGTTTCTTCGATAATATAGACCACAAATGGCTTACAAAGATGTTAGAAGAAAGGATAAACGACAAACAGTTTATCAACTTAATCCAAAAGTGGTTGAAAGCTGGCATACTAGAAGAAGATGGCAAGATAAAACATCCTGTCAATGGAACACCTCAAGGGGGCATTATCAGTCCAATTTTGGCGAATATATATTTACACTTCGTACTAGATATCTGGTTTAAACAAGTAATAATGAAACAATCTGAGGGAGAAGCATTCATATCTCGATATGCAGATGATTTTGTCTGCATATTCAGATACAAAAAGGATGCAGAAAAATTCTACCACAAGATGCAAGAGAGATTGAAGAAATTCAACTTAGAATTGTCAATGGATAAAACAAACATAATGCTGTTTTCAAGATATAAGAAACAGCAAAGCGGGAGTTTTGAATTTCTAGGCTTTGAATTTAGATGGGAGAAATCCAGAAAAGGAAAAGATATAATCAAAAAGAGGACTTCCAGAAAGAAGCTAAGAAAATCCATTAAAAACTTTACACTATGGTGTAAGAAGATGAGGAATAAACGCTTCAAAACATTATTTAAAAAGCTAAATTCCAAACTAAGAGGCTATTATAATTACTATGGCGTAATAAATAATTATAAGAGCTTAGAAGAATTCTTCAATAAATCACTTGATATATTATATAAATGGTTAAATAGAAGGAGCCAGAGAAGAAGCATGAACCGCGATAAATTCAATGAAATTCTTGGATGGTATGATATATGCCGACCTAGAATCACAGAAAAGATAGATAAGCGGTTACAATTTGACTTTGTCTGATAACGAAAGTGAGTATTCTTGAAGAGCCCGGTGCGGGAAATCTGCACGCCGGGATCTGTGCGGGGGTGATCGGGCAACCGGAAATCCTACCGTGACTGCGCCATTGAAAAATAATGAAATGGGGATTTATATGGCAGAAAAAGAAAGGGTTAAAGAGGCTGTTGA
>JAGYMU010000157.1 GCA_018399995.1 Halanaerobiales bacterium
AGACCATGGAAATCATACATATTATCTGAACAAAATGGTAACTACATAATATCTGGTGGTAAATCACAGGGGTTAGCACTGGGAGATAAATTTGATGTGGTTAAAAAAGGTGAAAAAGTAATTAATCCTCAAACTGGAATGTATATAGATCTTCCAGGAGAAGTTATCGGTGAAATCGAAATAACTTATTTTGGTGGTGATACTCCCAAAAATGAATATTCTATTGGAAAACTCAACAAAGGGAAAATTGTTGGTGATTATAACCAATACATAATAAAGGAGCAAAACAATGACTAAAAAATATCTAATTATTTGCTTATTTATACTGCTTTTTATTACAGGCTGTACAACAGGTTTAAAATCCAATTCATATGGCCTTGAAAATAATGGTTATATAAGAATAATTGGAAGTAAAGCGGACTACCCGGATTATTCAGACATTTATATGATAATTGATAATGAAAAAAAGGTTGATGTAAGTGTAACAAAAGATATAAAGAAAAAACCTTCTGGGAAAATATATAGAATATCTCCAGGAACACATGAAATCAAGATCTTTAAAGATAATGAGTTATTATTGAAACAAGATATATTTGTCTCATCGCAAGAAATCAAAAAGGTGTATTTACCGTGAATAAAATTATATTATTTATTTTAGTTGTTTCTTTTGTTCTCAGCTCTTGCACAAGCACTCAACAAGCAACTATGTATAATTGGTTTGGATACGAGAATATCTCATATAAGTTTTTAAAGAAAAGAACAGACGAAGAAACAGAAAAACTAATTGCTTGTTATGAAATAATCATAAATGAGGCCAATGGTATAAGAAAAGTACCTCCTCCCGGTATATGTGCCGATTATGGTTTTTTGTTATTACAGATGGATAAAGTAAATAAAGGTATAAGTTTTCTTAATCTTGAAAAAAAGTATTATCCTGAATCTGAAAACTTTATAGACAAGATTATTGATTATTATAAGGAGCAATAAAAGTGAAACGATTACTCTCTTTTGTTTTAATTATAGTATTCTTAATGGGTTGTATGGCAACAACCACACAAAATGTAATAACTAAAAATGAAAAATATGCTGAATTTTATAATGAAAAGCCACATAAAATATTAATCATGCCGCCAATAAATAGAAGTACAAATGTTGATGCTAAAGATTATTTCTATAGTACTCTAAACGTTCCTTTTTCACAATCTGGTTACTATGTGTATCCAACCTTTTTAACATATCACGTACTCCAATCTGAAGGTGCATATGATTCAGAGTTGTTCATTAACGGTTCTTTATCAAAATTCAGAGAATTTATTAATGCAGATGCTGCACTTTTTTCAATTATTCACAGTTGGGATAAGTTAAATATTTCTGCTGTTAAGGTAGACATTGAGTATTTTTTAAAATCTACAAAAACAGATAAAACCTTGTTTCATAAAAGAGCTAAGATTACTGTTAGCACAAAAGTGGAAACTGGATTAAGTGATGTAACTGACTCATTTGGGATTAACCCTTTGGCGGGATTATTAATGGAATTGGCAGCAGATGTGGTTCTCTCAGCCACAAACACAGCATTAACTGAAAATGTTTATGTGGCAAGGACCTGCAATAACTATTCCTTGCAATGGTTACCTCTTGGTAAATATCATGAGGATTATTTGATGGATAAAGAAGAAAATGCCGGACCTGAAGTGATAGATTATTATTTTAGGTAGTGATAGTATAAATTATTTGGGTTTGTACCTAATTTTATGAGATTAGTGGTAAATAAAATGAGGTCGATTATAATTATTCTAATATTTGTACTTGGTATTACAGGATTTGTTGAGGCTGATGACTTGTATTTTAAAGATGGTAAAGTATGGTATAATTGTCAAGTAATCGGCATAAGCGGTGATTATGTAAAAATAAGAAAAATAAATAATGACACGAGCAAAGAAGTTATTAAGCTGAAAATTGATTTGTTTGAGGGAATGATTAAAAAGGATTTCATTGAAGAAGAGTTCACATTAATTAATTCTGTAACGGCAGAGGAGATTGTTAAGCTAAAAAAGATGGGAGCATTAATACAAGTACATGATATATGGAAGACAAGTTATTTAAAGCCTGAAGACATAAATGTTAAAACTCTATATAAAGAACCTCAAAAAGATTATACAGAATCAATTAATAGTTGGAAGTATAAAAACCTAAATAAACCACTTTTTTACACTGGTTTAGCCTTAAGTACTTTTGGCGTTTATAATTTAATAAATGGTTTTGTAATACACATCAATTTGGGAAATTCCCTTTTACCTCAAGAATATATGAAAAAGCAAAGGAATAAATGTTTATTTTTTGGAGGATTATTTACAATAACAGGTATTATTGATATATACTGGAGTTTTGAAAACATACGAATAAGTGCGAATAATAGAAACATTGGAATTACATATTCTTTCTAACTAAAATGATAGAGCTTTGACAATCTTTTCTTTAACACTGAACAGAAAACACCCTCGGAGGTGCGGGGCATACTGAACATATCACTTTCAAAAACAGATTTAAACTCGCAAGAAAATGCGTGGAATGTGCTGAATTATTCTTTTTTTAATAATTTATCAATATTGTTAAATTTTAATG
>JAGYMU010000158.1 GCA_018399995.1 Halanaerobiales bacterium
AATATTCCCTCGCTTCCAGGTTTTCCACTCGGTTTCTTAAATGATGAAAACTTAGCATCTGTTCCGTGATAAACAGGTGTCCCCTGTGCCTTAATAAACTCATCAGCACTCTTATACTTCTTAGCTTCTTGGATAAGGGGGTCTTGAGATTTATCAGCTAAGTCTTTTGATACATCTTCTAGTGTTAAGCCTGGTATTTTACCGCCAGTTGATTTAGCTATATCAACATTAACACTTGTTGCTCCACCTAGTAATGAACCAAAAAAGAAAGATTCATCTGTTCCTGCCATTAATTTTCTAGAACTATCATAAGATAAAGCAACAGCATTTGAAACTATTTCTTGTAAACTTTCTGTTGTTCCTTCAGTTAATGATTGTTCTCCTGTTCTTCTTCCTTGTTTAAGAATATTTGTAGTAATCTTTCTAAGTATATTTCTTTTAACAGTTTTAGTTGCTGGTGTTCTATTTAATACTTTACCAATAGGTAAATATTCTAATAAACCATTAGCTATACCAGTTAATGTTGCTGCGTTTTCAGCTTCCCTATCTGTTGCTCCATACTCCTTAGCATCATTATAAGCAGCACCACCTTCTAAAGAACCAGCTACACCAAAACCAGCACCAGCTGATACAAGAGCTCCTGCTCCAGATGTTGCTGCTGATACTCCTAAAGTTGCTAATAAACTTGGTGCTGATTCATAAAAACCTTTAGTAATAAAGTTTGGGTCACGAATTTTATCAGAAAACTTTTCAGGATATTCTATTTTATAAGACTCTTGTTCATCATTAAATTTTTGAACTGACTGATAAGCATTATCTCTAAGTTGATTTAATCCATTATCTACATTAAGGAAAGATAAAGCAGCTATACCTTTTGATAATTCATCTTCTACTCCACCAATTTTAGCTAGTGGTTTTACTGCTTTTAGTGTGTCAGATATTTTAGTTGGTAAAAACATTGATGGATGAGAATAAGCAAAAGCTTGAAATCCTTTATTGTTTTTGATTTCATCAGGCAACTCAACAGCAGTAGTTAATAAATTATAAGCAACTGATGATAATCCTTTTTTAAAACTACTTACCCTTAAGTCTTTTTGTTCTGGAGAAAATATACCTTTACCAATAGCACTAATAACTGAGCCATACTCTCTTCTTTTGTTCTCTTCTGATATTTGAACAGGGGTTTTAAACCTTGAACTTTTATCATAGGTAAATCTTTCATTACCTAAGTATGTTGATTGATTGTTTCTATCTGTCTGATTGCTTGTGTTTTTTCTGTATTTAGATATATCAATCTTATTTGTTTTATATTTAGATAAATCTATCATATTATTTATTAGATGTTTCTATTGATTCTATATAATTTTTAATTTTCTTCTTATTAGTCCAACCCTTCATATCAGCTTCTTTAGCTATTTCTTCTAGAGTTGCTGTTGTATAGTTATCAGTTAATGCTTTATATATTGTGTTAGTGTTATAACCTTTTTTCTTAAATCCTTCTATTAAACCATTCCACCAATCAGAACTAAATTCTTCAGGTGATTCTGCTTCTCTTTGTGCTTTAACTGTATTAACAATAGAAGTTATTTCAGAAACACTTAAATCAATTTCATTACGACTATTTAAAGCCATTAAATCTTGTTTTATTTGTTCTGGTGTTTTATCAATAGCTTCTTCACTGTTAGCATAGTTGACTGCTGTGTCAAAATCATCAACCTCTTCTGTTGTTTCTGCTGGTGATTCTATTTTTCTTCTTGCTATATTTTGTGCTACTGAATTAATACCTTCTTGAACTGTGTCAAATTTAACATAATAACCATCTTCTTCATCTGGTCTTGGGCTTCCTTTCATACTTTCTGGAAAATTAGGATTCCAAGTAATTCCACCAAAGTTGTTATTTCTTTTAGCCACACTTGAAGTTCCTAAATTACTTTCGTGGTCTACTAATGCTGTTAATACTTTTGTATCAATTCCATAAGTCATTGAAGCATTCCATATTGAGTCTGATATTTCCTTTGCTTTCTCTTCGTTTTTAATACTACTTGTTCCTGTGTAGTTACTAATTTTTTGAGTTGTATATTTTTGTAAATTTTGGTAATACTCAAGATTCGGAATATCATTAATTATCTTTCTAATCTTATTTCCCCAGTCATTATCAGTAGCATAAGATGTAAAGTTATAACCATTGATTACTTTACTTTCATCTGTTGGTGCTCCTGTTATTGGGTCAACTCCTAAATCTTGAACTATATTTCCATTATTATCAAATGTATAACCACCTTCTTCTATTTTTTTTCTATCAATAGCTGATATACCTAAATAACCTTGTGACATTTGTAATGCCGTTGTTCTATCAGATGAATTCATTATTTTTTCAACTACACTTTGAGGTGCTCCATTTCTTGCTGCTTCAATACCTATGTTAGCAATATTGTTTTTAATAGATTTTTGTTCGTCTATCTCTCTCTGTCTTTCTTGTAATACTAATTCTAAGCTTTGAGCTTTTTGATTTTGAGCATCTGTTAATCTTCCTTCTACTTGTTGTAGTTGAAACATTTGGTTATCAATACGAGTTTGAATAGGTGCTAATTCCATTTCAACCATATC
>JAGYMU010000159.1 GCA_018399995.1 Halanaerobiales bacterium
AAAATAGTAGCATCATTTATATTTGCAAGAGCGTTTTTAATAAGTTGATTTAATCCATTCCCATAAAAAATATTATCTCCCAATATAAGGCAAACCCGGTCGCTGCCTATAAAATCTTCGGCCAATATAAAAGCCTGCGCTATCCCTTCTGGTCTAGGCTGTTCTTTATATTCTATATTAATTCCAAATTTACTTCCATTTCCAAATAATTTTATAAAAGAGTTTTTATCTTCCGGAGAAGTAATAATCATTATATCACGTATACCGGCATGCATTAATACCGACAAAGGGTAGTAAATCATTGGTTTATCATAAACAGGTAAAAGCTGCTTACTTACTACTTTAGTGATCGGATGGAGACGTGTTCCGGCTCCGCCGGCGAGTATGATTCCTTTCATGTTAAATAATTGATTTGAGAAGCTACTAAAGCTTCGTTATATGAAACAGCGTCTTTTCTTTCTCCTCTGCCCTGGCGGTTGACCGGAGATGTCGACACAATTACTTTATCTATCCATTTTTGTTTTTTAAATTCTGTTTTAATTTTTGACGTAAAATAATAGTCACCACAACCTTCTTTTGTAAATCTTATATCTTTTAAAGCATTATAGTTTACCATAAATCCCGGCATAGCTATTTGTCCTCTTCTTATCTGTCTTTTATTAAAAAACCCCGGATAAGGAACAGTCCCGCCAGCTGCTCGGGTTTTCCAAACAATAAAATCTGATCCTTTACGATCTTTCCATATTTTTTCTAAGGATACATTATCAATAAAAAAATCATCATCATCTATAAACATAATATAATCTTCCGGAAAAACAAGATCCAGGGCTTTGTTTAAATATAAATTATACTGTCTTCCTCCAGGCAGTTCAATCTTTCTATAAAAGCCCCTGTCAACTTTTATTGTTCTTATATTTTTATATTTATTTACATATTCAGCAGTTTCTTTATCATCATATATTACAATGTGGTGCATATTTCTTATATTTTGGGCATGCACGCTGTTATAACATAATTTAAAAAAATTAGGCCTTCCGGAAGTCCTAGTTACAATATATAGTCTTGGTATGTGATTTTGATTAAATGCATACTTATATTTTTCTTTGTGGGGTAAACCCCCCCATTTTTTTACATAATATTCTTTATTAGAAGAAAATCTATTATTTATATTCTTATCTTTTTTTATTGTGCTGGAGGTTCTTATAATATGAGGTGACAATGTTTCATCTCTTGTAACGGGTATAAACTTGTCCGGAAACCTCGTTAATCTTCTTATGTAATCGTTATCTTCAAAATATGCCGGATAAAAATTCTCATCAAACCAGCTAAATACTTGCGGAGTTTCGCTGGATATCAAAACAGAAGACCAAGTACCGGGAGTTATTAAATAATTATATTTAGAATTTATTATTGCATCTTCAATAACTTTTCTGTTTTTTCCAAAAACCACATCGTCATTAAGTATAAGTATATAATTAGCTCCCCCGCCAAAAGCCATTTTCATAAGTTTATTCCAAGATGCGGCCACTCCCAAATTTTTTCCCGGTTTTTCAACAATTGTTTTTTCTTTCAAATTTTCCGGTACTTTTATATCCTGATTTCCATTGTCAATTATATAAATATTGTTTATATCGGACAAATTTTTAGATATGTCCATTAAAGACTCTTCTAAAAGATCCGCTCTATTAAGAGTCGGTATACCTATGGCAATATTATGTTTATAAATACCCATACCTGGTTTCCATTTTTCTCATTTTATTATATAAGTCTTCATTTTCAATAGCAAGCTCTATATCTTCCCAAGTGTATGTTGTGTGCTTTCTTTTATTTATGTTTCTCGGAATTTCATTCAATGCTTTTATGTTGTTTTTTGCTCCTGTCCATTTGCAAAATTCATCGATTATCTGTGGTAAATCTTCTATTCTGTATCGCCTGTCTGTTAAATTCTCTGCAATCAAATTCCAATAATACCAATATTTTGCTGATCTTTCTAACGGCGGCATATCGGCTTTTATGGGAATATATTGCTCCAGCCATACAAGACCCTTTCTGCGGGCGGTGGTATTGGAAGATATAACCTTCAACGGATCTCTGACCTGGTGTAAAATTGTATCAAAACCCTCTTTTGGCCACGGAGGTCCTTGAAACCCAATCTCCGGTTTACACGCCATAGTACCTGATACTATACCATCTTTTCCCATGGCCTCGTGTTTAACTTTTACTCCCAGAGCATTAAGCACCTTTGTTATATACTTAGTACCGCTTCTCCCACAACCAGTAATACATAATTTAGCCATTATTCCTTATCCACTGATGTTTAAAATTAGTTCGTCCCCCCGGTAAATTTTCCACCGTAACTTGTTTATAATGAAAAACAAAACTGCTTGGAACTACCATGGATTTTGTATAGGTTCTATCAAAAAACTCATCTTCAGCTCCGTAAAGAGTATATTCTGGGTCGGGATTAAATGGACACCCCTCTTTTATACAACTTTTCTCCAAGGCAATCATTCTAAATAACATACAAAAACCATTCAATCTGTTTAACTTTACAGGTTTCAAATTAACTATGTCATTTGAAACCTTTT
>JAGYMU010000016.1 GCA_018399995.1 Halanaerobiales bacterium
TATTAAGTATATGGAACAAAAGGACCCTGATGACATTAAAGTTAATGAGTTTAACAAATTAATTAGTCATAAAACAGAACAAAATTTCACTAATAAATACGAAATAATAAACTATGTCTTAAAAGATATCTTAAATCAAAAAATAGAGGCTATCAATAAATTAAAAGAAAAAGATATAAATTTACAGAATAAATTAATATTATTTTCTGATGACCACTTCAGATTTTTAGATGATCATCCCAAAAAAAGTGATCTTTTAATAAAAATTTCTTTTATCAGTAAATATAATAAGAAAATAGCAGCAATAAATTCATATATAAATGATTTCAAATCTATATTTACTCAATTGATTAAAGAAGAGGTGGAAAAGGAGAAAATCAGAAATGTAGACACATATGTTATAGCAGATGCGATCCTTTATACAGTGCACGGAGTAACTATGCAACTAAAATATGAAAAATCATATAACTATGCGCGGGCAAAAAAAGAGTTGGTTAACTTCATTTGTTTGGGTTTAAATAGATAAGGAGCCGGGAATCCCGGCTCTTTTTTAGACAGTCTTTTTAATTTCCCTTCATTATTTTTGCAACATCTTCTTTCACTTCTCCAATCGGTTTAATATCAAAATTTTCTACTAAAACTTTAACAACATTTGCTGAAAGGAAAGCCGGTAGGGTTGGCCCCAGGCGAATACCTTTAACCCCTAGAGATAACAACGCAAGTAAAACAGTAACAGCTTTTTGCTCATACCAGGCAATATCATAAGAAATAGGCAGATTATTAATGTCATCTACTCCCATGGCTTCTGCTAGTTTTTGTGCTATAACAACCAGTGAATAAGAATCATTACACTGACCCGCATCTAAAATCCTGGGTATACCCCCAATATCTCCCAAATCAAGTTTATTGTATCTGTACTTAGCACAACCCGCAGTTAAAATTACTGCTTCCTGTGGTAATTCTTGGGCAACATCTGTATAATATTCTCGGGTTTTGTGTCTTCCATCACAGCCAGCCATTACTACAAATCTCTCTATATCACCGTTTTTTACAGCTTCGATAACTTTATCGGCCACATCTAAAACCGCCTTATGAGCAAATCCACCAGGTATTGTACCTGTTTCTATTTCAGTTGGTGCTTCACATTTTTTGGCATGTTCAATTATTTGAGAAAAATCTTTGTGTCCACCTTTAGGTCGATCTTCTATATGACTAACTTCAGGATAACCAGCCAATCCTGTTGTATAAACTCGATCTTTATAGGAATCTTTAGGTGGGACTATACAATTAGTTGTCATTAAAATAGGCCCATTAAACTTTTCAAACTCTTCCTTCTGCAGCCACCAGGAGTTTCCATAATTACCTATAAAGTGATCATATTCTTTAAAAACAGGATAAGAGTTAGCAGGCAGCATTTCTCCATGTGTGTAGACATCCACACCAGTATCATCGGCCTGTTTTAAAAGCTCTTCTAAGTCTTTTAGATCATGCCCACTGATTAAAATTCCCGGTTTGTCATTTACACCAATATTTACTTCAGTTGGCTCCGGGTGTCCATAATGTTCAGTATTCGCTTTATCCAACAAAGCCATAGTTTGGACAGCATAATCTCCAGTTTCTAAAACTAAATTAACAAGCTCATCGACTGAAAGACTGTCATCTAATGTAGATTTAAGGGCCCTCTGTATAAATGAAAATATATCCAAATTGCTTTCATCTAAAATATAGGCATGATCAGCATAAGCTGCCATTCCCTTTACACCATATGTTACAGTTTCTCTAAGTGATCTTATATCTTCATCTTTTGTACTTAAAACTCCAACTTCCTCTCCTTTTTTATAATATTCTTTTATGTCTTGGGCCTTCCAGGTGGAAGCCTCAGGCAACTCACCCTCATATTCTTGGCCATGCTCTTTTTTATATGCTTTTAAAAATTCCTTTTTAATACTTTCCCTCAATTCAATTGCTTCTTCAACCATCTTTTCAAATCTATCAGTATCAAAATTAACATTGGTAATAGTCGCAAATAATTTTTTCATAATAAACGGTCCGGCTCTTTTATCCAAATTTAAATTGACCTCTTTTGCCTTTTCTGCATAAAAAGAAATTCCCTTTAATATATAAATTAACAAATCCTGCAAATTAGCTACATCTTGCGTTTTACCACAGACACCTCGCACAGTACATCCTTCGTTTTTAACTGTTTCCTGACATTGATAACAAAACATTGACATAAAAATTCACCCCTTTATATTATATTTTTATTATAATTAATTAGATCATTCTTCTCTATGACTTATATCACATAAGCCTGAATTCACAATAAATAACTATCTTTACTGGCTGTTAATCTATAACTTGCAATATATACAACAGTAAAAATAGAAGAGAAAAAAAATACAGGAACAACAAGTCCCTGTTTTTTGGTGCATATTTATCTATTGATATTATTATAATTTTTGAAAAATATATTTTTTTACTTTTATTACCATCTGTTCAATTCAAGTTGAGAATATTTATCCGTTTCGATTATCTTCCCAGCCACTCTTTGGTGTTTTTTAATTGCTTCACTAAAACAATAATAATTTGACTTTTTATAGTTCTCTTCTTTCCAGACATACTTGGTCCGGTTATAATTTAAGTTTGGTAAAAACATACTATCATCATTTTGTATTGCAACCGCTTCTCTAAACCAGCTGAATTTATCGTACTCCGGTATTTGCTTTCCTGAAAGCCTACAACTAAGCTTATTATACATATCTTTTCTCTTTTGTTTGTGATAATCCGAACACCCTTTAAGAGAAAAAATACTATCTATTGTTTCCAAAAATAAGTCACGGTTTATAATCTTTTTTTTCGTATATCGAATAAAATGTTTTAACAAACTAACAACAGCTTCTAAAAAACGCTGATTATTATCAACAATTTCATTTTTTGAGATCAATCTTTCATCCTTCCAGATTAGTGAAACTAAATCCGGTTTGTGGCGAGCATCAGCATGGCCGATATTGGGAATTGCCTTTTCTAATACCCCCTGTAGACTGTTAAAAGAGGAATAATAACCTATAAAGTTTTGATGAGCCCAGGTATCTGCATAAGTATGTGCAGCAATGCCAATCCTATATAAATTTTTGGAATCCAGAGCTATATTCATCAAATTCTGTGCATTTTTACTATTAGGAGTTGTGTTTAAAACATGCATAATCCCATCTTTTCTAAAAGCACTAGAATTCATATAGTTCCCTGGTACAAAATGAAATATGGGGTAAATTCTAAATAATTCATCATCAGGTTTTAATATATTGGCAGTCTGGCTTATATATGTTTTATAAATCTCACCTGCATGATTTTCAATGTAATTGACCTCAATATTATCATCAACCATCTGTGAAGAAACTGCGATAATCTCTGCTTTTTCTTGAACAAATCCAGCTTCTAAAGCAACCAAATATGTTATATAATAATGAAACTCAATATCCACTAAATTTCCTCCTAAAAAATTTGCTAATAATATTCAGATCTATTCAATTAGCGTCAGACTGAAATCTGTTAGATCAGTTCTTTCTTCAAACCCGATATTTTTATAAAATTCTTTAACCGCTTTATTGTTTTCTTCAACAAATAAATGAACTTTTATCACCTTTAACTCTTGAAAGCGGCTAATCAATTCCTCCATCATAATTCTTCCTAAACCCTGTTTTTGCAGTTCTTTTTTTACGGCCAGATGATGAACATAACCCCTTCTGCCGTCAAAGCCTCCCATCACCACACTCACAATTACTCCATCAATTTCACCCACCAAACAGGTATATGGGTTTCTTTTTAGCATACGGTCAATTTCCTGTTTCTGATCTGATCTTTTTAAGATTATATCGGTTTCTTTCCATAATCTATAAATATCTTCATAATCAGCTAACTTCATTTCCCTGATATCCATTTTAACCACCTCAAGCAGTATATCTACTTATTATTTACAAACTTTATATAATATTACATTTTGAGCATAATTTGTTTCAAATAGACTTAAAATATTTTTAAATTATACTACCCTATTATTCTAGACCATCTTTTTATAATATTGTCTGCAGAAAAAGCAACGGCTCTACGGGCAGATTGTTCCATATACTTATCATAAGTTTCATAATCGTTCAACAACGTAAATATAGCATCAGAAAGAACAATTTCATTTCTGTTTAATACTTTACTATTGGCGTTAAAGGGATTAGTGGCTGTTGGTACTAATATTCCATATTCTGCAGAAAAAGCCTCATCAATATCTTTTATGTAGTTATTAGGACTTAATAATCTTATAATATCATCAAAACAGGTCGTAGAAATTACCGGGCGAGCACAGGCCATTGCATCTAAAAGAGAGTTTGTATTATTTTCCTTTTGTGAACTCAATACAAAAACATCTGATCTGATCAGGTATTTATATGGATTGTCAATATTTTTAATAATCTTAATATGCTCTTCCATCTTCATGCTGCTAACTAATTCATTTAATTCATCATATAAAGGTCCATCGCCGATAATGAGCAATTTTAAATCTTCCATTTTTTCTTTCAATCTAAAAAAAGCTTTAATTAAGTGCCACTGCCCTTTTTCTGCTATTAAATCTCCTTTGTTTACAATAACTTTATACTCAAAAAATTTACTGAATTTGTCTTCCACTTTTTCCGCTGCCATTTCACTGATCTGGTCAATAGGTAGAATATCTTCTATCAGAAAAACATTCTCGTTGTCAATATGATAATCTTTTTGAACAAAGATTTTTGCCTTTCTCGAATTAACTATTATTTTGTCTGCTTTTTTATACATCCTCTTCACAAATTGATCCATGACAAAGCTATCATCGTAGGCTTCAGTTATATTTAAAATTGTAGTTTCATCTTCACTACTTAATGCATTGAGTATATTCGCTTTTTTCCCAAAGCTAATACAACTATCAATGTCGTGTTTTCTCTTAAAGTACTTCAACTTATTAATTTTATTATAATATTTCATTGGGAACTTTAATAAAGAATTAGAAATCTCCATATTCAAGAATACCAACTGATTCTTATCAAAATTTTTATTTTTTTCAATTTTATCAGATAATACAAATATTGTCATGTTATATGTCTCATTTAACTTTTTTAATAATAATTCCTGCAAAATAAGCTGGCCATTATCAATAGTTGGAACTATTATACCTAAACTTAATTTCTTTTCCATTAATGTTAACCTCCATTATTATAAAAGCAACTTATTACTTGTTACTATATTTATTCAACAGAATTGTTTATTTTCCTTGAATTTTATTTCAGGAATTACATAATTATATATATTTTTTTACTAATAATTCATAAATTCAACCAGCAATGCCTTTTTTTGCCATTAATAATTTAAAAACCCCCTTATTCAGAGAGTTCAGATAGTTTAAAGGATGTGGATTGATAAAATTGAAGCTCCACGGGGCAAGCCTATTCGGTTTTCTAATCTATAACTAATCTTTTGCAAAACATTTATTTATTTTCGAAGATAATTCTTTTGCTTTTTCAACGACTTTCTTATTTTTTGATACAGACACCTGGTCTGTATTGGGTACATATATATGGCCAGCTAATTCGGCATTTAACTCTTTAAGAAGTCCCTTAAGGATAATATCTGCAGCTACAAACTGCTTATTAAAAGAGGGCGCTCCTCCACATAACAGCAAAACAGCCCTTTTCTTTTTTAACTTTTCTTCTCCCGGCCTGACCCGTGAAGACCAATAAGTCTGGCATCTATCAATAATAGCTTTTAAAGGAGCAGGAATACCATTAAAATATATTGGGCTTGCAAAAATTATATTATCCGCTCCATCAATTAAAGGATATATGGACTGCATATTATCTTTTATGGAACAACCCTGATTCTCCCAGCAGTATCTGCAGTCTATACAGGGTTCAACCTTTAATTTATATGCATTGATTACTTTGATTTCACCATTTAATTGCTTTAAAAATTTATTTAAGAGCTTTTTGGTGTTACCCTGTTTTCTAGCAGAACCAAAAAATACAAGTGTTTTCATAAAAATCCCCTTATAGTTTTCTTGTCGGATTCTGATCTAAGTAACAAACCCACCTCTTTTAACAGGTGGGTTAGATTTTATTAAACATTTTTCATTTTCGGATCAAGTGCATCTCTTAAACCGTCACCCAGTAAATTAAATCCTAAAACCCCAAAAATAATTGCCAATCCAGGAAATGTTGCTACCCAGGGTGCCTGCTGCAGTGAACTTCTGGCATCAGTTAACATTGCTCCCCATTCTGGGGTAGGAGGCTGTGCTCCCAGGCCAAGAAAACTTAATGCAGCTGCTTCTAAGATAGCAGTAGCAATACTTAAAGTGGTCTGAACAATAAGAGGTGCCATCGCATTTGGTAAAAGGTGAAAAAATATTATTCTTACATCACTAGCTCCCATCATTTTAGCTGCAAGAATATATTCACTTTCTTTTATAGAAATAGCAGATGAACGGACAATCCTGGCAAATCTGGGTATATTAATAATACCTATTGCTAACATAGCATTTCTCAACTGCGGACCTAAAATAGCAACTATAGCAATAGCTAGTAATATAGCCGGAAAAGCCAGCATTATATCCATAATTCTCATTATCAACATATCCCAAAATCCGCCATAATAACCTGCTAAAAGTCCTAAAAATACACCTGTTACCAATGCTATGGATACTGAGAACAAACCAACCTGTAGAGAAATCCTTGAACCATAAATTATTCTACTTAAAATATCCCGCCCCATTTCATCAGTACCTAAAAGATGTTCAGAAGAAGGTGCTTTGTAACGCCCCATTATATTCTGAGCTAAAGGATCATATGGGGCTATTAGAGGGGCAAAGATTGCAATAAAAACTAAAATTCCTATAAATGCTATTCCTAAAAGACCAATTCTATTTTTGAGTAATCTTCTACCTGCTTCATACCAAGGATTACTGGGGCGCCTTTTGATTTCTTCATTTGTCATTTAACTCACTCCCACCATTATTTATATTCAATTCTAGGATCAATTGCCGCATAAGAAATATCCACCAGTAAATTTACAAGAACAAAAGCAATTGCGAAAAATAAGATCCCACCCTGCACTACAGGAAAGTCCCTGGCATAAATTGCATCAACAAGATATTTACCGAGACCGGGCCAAGAAAAAATAGTCTCAGTCAGTACAGCACCACCCAATAAAACACCAAACTGCAGTCCAACAACAGTAATTATAGGTATAAATGCATTTTTTAAAGCATGTTTATAAACTACTATCCTATCTTGTAATCCCTTAGAATAAGCAGTTCGAATATAATCTTGTTTTAGTACTTCTAACATACTGGATCTTGTCATTCTTGCTATGATAGCAAGTGGTATAGTTCCCAAAGCAACTGATGGTAAAATTAGATGACTGAAGACATCCTTAAAAGCATCCCAGTTTAACTGTATAATGCTATCTACTAATAAAATATTAGTTATATAATCTAACTCTACACCCACACTCAATCTGGACGAAGGAGGCAGCCATCCCAATATCACAGCAAATAACCAAATCAACATTAACCCCAGCCAAAAAATAGGCATGGAAACTCCTACTAAAGCAATTAACATGCTGGCATTATCAAAAAATGAGTTCTGATGGGTCGCAGCAAAAATACCGGCTGGAATTCCCACTCCCACAGCAAAGATCATGGCGCAAAAAGATAATTCCAAGGTTGCTGGAAACCGAACAGATATCTCGTTTAAAACAGGATTATTGCTCATGACTGAACGGCCCAAATCACCACTTAATAAACCCTTGAAAAAACTGATAAACTGTATATATAAAGGTTCATTTAAGCCCATAGACTCTCTTAATTGTTCAATTGCTTCAACAGTAGCTCTTTCCCCCAACATAGTTTGAGCGGGGTCGCCAGGTATCAAGTGAATAATTAAAAAAACCACTAAAGCTACTCCAATTATAACAGGAATGAGTGCAATTAATCTTTTTATAATGTAACTTGTCATACCCTATCTACATCTCCCTTCTAATATCAAAAATATGCGGCCATAGATTCATGACCGCATATATAGTACTTAAATTTTACTATTGATTAATCATCCAGCCATACTCTATGAAGTTTTTCAGTACTTGTAGGATTAGGTATATAATTTTTCACCATTGTTTTCTTGACTAATGGTGGAGTTGAGTGGGCAATAGGTACCCATGGTACATCTTCATGTATTATTTCTTGCGCTTCTTCATATAAGGCAACTCTTTCTTCTTTATCAACAGATTTTTGAGCTTCTATTAAAATCTCGTGGAGCTCTTCGCTTTCATATCCACAATTGTTTTGTGTTTGATCTAAAAGTACATATAAGAAGTTATCAGGGTCACCATTGTCCCCTGTCCATCCTAGAATATAGGTTTGGAATTGATCATCATAATATTTGTCTAGATAAGTACCCCAATCATAAGATAATAAATTAGCTGTTACGCCAATTTCACTCAAATAATACTGAACTGCCTGAGCAATCATCTTTGGTTGTGGGAAATATGGTCTTGGAACAGGCATGTAATAGAAATCAAATTCAAATCCATCTGGATAACCTGCTTCAGCCAGAAGTTCTTTAGCTTTCTCTAAATCATATGGATAATCTTCTATTTCATCATTGTAACCCCAAATTGAAGGTGGTAGGGGATTTTTAGCTGGTTCAGCTAATCCGGCATAGAAAGCACCAATTAAAGCCTCCTTATTAATCGCATGTGCAAAGGCTTTTCTTACCAGAACATTATCAAATGGTTCAAAATCTTGATGCATTGCAAAATAACCAACATTAAAACTAGGACGTAATATTAAATCTAAATCATCATTCTCTTCTACACTTTGTACATCTTCCGGGTTAATATAGTCCATCATGTCTATGGAACCAGATCTTAATTCCATATAACGTGCTCCGTTATCAGGAATTGATCTAAATATAACTTTATCTAGATATGGGCGTCCATCCCAATAATCTTCATTAGCTTCTAGTACAACCCTGTCTCCCTGTTTCCATTCAACAAATTTGAAGGGCCCACTGCCTACTGGATGTTTGAAGTAATCTTCTCCCCATTTTTTGACAGCTTCTGGACTTGCAATACCAAAGGAAACCATAGCAAGGTTATTTAAGAAAGGACCCTGTGGATTTTCAAGTACAAATTCTACTGTATATTCATCTACGGCATTAACTTCTTTGATTACACCGGGGAAATCCTGGAACATATACGCATAATAGGTGAATTCTCCACCGATATGGTAAGGATGATCTTCATAGCCCCAACGCTCAAAATTCCATTTAATCGCTTCGGCATTTACGGGATTACCATCATGAAACTCAACGCCTTCTCTTAAATGAAAGGTCCAAGTTTTACCATCTTCCGATACTTCCCAGTCCTTAGCAAGACCTGGAATTACTTCTGTTGTTCCGGGTTTAAACATTACAACAGTATCATAAACCTGCTGAGTTACTTTAAAGGATTCACCATCAGTAACCTGAATAGGATCCAGGCCAACCGAGTCTCCACCTCGTCCAAAAACAAAAGTCCCGCCATATTCTTGCGCATATACTGAAAAACTAAATAAAACTACAACTAGTGCTACTACCAATAATAAACTTAATTTTTTTACATAATTCATCTAATCTACTTCCTCCTCGTTTTTTTAATGTCAATGAACTCTACTTCTCTCTTCTCTACTATTCCCCCCCTCTTTATATTTTTTTATTCATTTTTATGACATATAACCCTCTAATTTATAGGGGCTATAGCTTTAATATAAAATACCGTTTTTTTAAAAAAACAAAATAGCTGTGATTATCTGCTCTGAATTAACTTCCTAATCAATGGATATTAAATAATCAAATTATCTTATAAATCTTTTTATTAATAAATAGGGTATAGAGATAATATAATTATAAAATATAAAAATGCTAAAGTCAAAATTGTCAATGACAAAAATAGCCTGTTTAAATGTTTTAGATATTTAATAAAACAGGACTTATGGATAAATGAGCTAAAACCACTTATATATTTATATTCACTATAATTATATATTCTCCTGTATAAAAATCTAATATTTATTTTCGCCCCACTATATAATAAAGCCAGTCATAAAAAATCACCCAATTATTTGCGCACTCAAATATCAATGTTAAAATATGAAAAAATATAAGACTTATCAAAAAAATAAGTATTAAATCTTTGTGTTTTATTCTGTTTTTTAATCAAGCAGCCCATTTAAAAACCAGGTTACGATACTTAATAAAATAGCAGCGAAAATTGCATTCCAAAAACCAGTAATAAAAAAACCAGGAACTATAGCAGCAGACATCCAGAGCATCAGCCCATTGATTACTACCAAAAATAATCCTAAAGTCATGATTGTTAAAGGCAGAGTTAAAATGATGAAAATTGGTTTTACTATTATATTTACCAACCCTAAAATTAGTGCAGCCACAAATCCTGCAAATAGACCATCAATATACATACCCGGTAGAATATAAGCGGTGATTAACAAAGCAGCCATCGTTATTAATAATTTAATAAATAAGCCCTTCTGTTTTGTTCTAAATTCATAGTGATGTCTTGACATCAAATACCTCCTTTTTTATAGATACTTATGCAACCCTTTCTTCTTTAAGAACTCTCTTAACTTCTTTACATCCTGAGCATTGTCCTTATTACACACTAATACTACATCTTCAGTATTAACAATAATTAAATTGTCAATACCTATAGTAGTAATCAACTTATCTTGACTATATATAATAGACCTTTTTGTATTAATTCCTAAATGATCAGCCTTTATTACATTGTCTTCACAACTACCTTCTTTCATTTCTGACAAGGCTGCCCAGCTTCCCACATCATTCCAGCCAAAATCAACTGGTATAGTAAAAATCTCATTATCCTTTTCTAAAATACCATAGTCAATTGAAATGCTATCCATCTTTTTAAATTCCTCTTTGATTATATCTTTTTCATTATCTTCACCGATCGATTTTGAAATTTTGTTAATAGAATTATAAATTTTAGGCAAATATTTTTCTATTTTTTTCAAAATTGTAGAACTTTTCCAAATAAACATCCCACTATTCCAGTAATAATTATCACCTTCAAAAAATATATTAGCTGTTTTTAAATCAGGTTTTTCTGTAAATTCTTTCACCTTAAATATATCATTGCCTTCACTTGTCCCAGCCTTTGTTCCCAACTTAATATATCCATAACCTGTTTCTGGATGGTCCGGCTTTATACCAAGAGTAACAATATTTGTACCTTTTTGAACAAAAGCCATTGCACTGTCTAAAACTCCAAGAAATTTATTATTGTCTTTTATAATATGGTCAGAAGGCAATATTGTCATTGTGGAATCAGGATACTTCCGATTAATATATAAAGAAGAAAGAGCAATGCTGGGAGCGGTATTCCTCTTATAAGGCTCCTCAATAATATTTTCTTCAGGTAAAGCAGGTAGCTGTTCAATAATCCTGTTAATATAGCGGCCATTAGTGGCAATAAATATCTTGTTTATATCAACCAATTCCATAACCCGCTCAACTGTAAGCTGTAGCATCGTCTTTTCATCATCCGCAAGTTTCAAAAATTGCTTGGGTTTACTCTTTCTACTGAGGGGCCAAAACCTGGTTCCCTCGCCTCCAGCCATAATTAATACTGTCTTCATCAATAACACCTCGGCTAATTTTGTTGAGTTGTATATCTCTTTTTATACTACTATATCCAATTTTGATTTTATTTTCAACTTTTAATCTTCTCTTCTTAGTACATTTACAGGTACGATTTATTGAAATAAATATGTTTATGTGTTTTATATTTTAAAAATTATTTTTTCGATAAATCTTCTTTCACTAAAGAAAGCTTCTTGTTTACACCAAATTTCAACTATTAGTTTCTCTGAAATCAAAATTAATTAATCATTATTGTATTTATGCCTATTTTTTGCTTCTATGCTGTTCATAAAATTATTATACTTCTCTTATTAATATATTATACAGATCATTTTTTTGAAAATATGTGCATTTAATTTGCTCTATGATATTGATTAATACACATCTTTCTATATATAATATGTATATGGATATAAAACCTAATGTAAATTCTTTGAGTTTAAAGATAACAGACAAATTTTTAAAAAATACTAATGATTAATATAAGGTTGTGACAATTATGAATAATGTTTATCTGGATAATGCTGCTACTACAATAGTAATCCCAGAAGTTATTACAGAAATGAACAAAATTATGGATACATATTATGCAAATCCTTCTTCTTTGCATCGTTTAGGCCTAAAGGCTGAAAACCGCTTAAAAAAAGCAAGAAAAACCATATGTGGTATATTAAAAGTTAACCCTAAAGAACTTATCTTCACTGGTAGTGGGACGGTTGCCAATAATATAGCTATTCAGGGAGCTGTAAACCATCTTAAAAAATTTGGTAACAGGATAATAACCTCTTCCACAGAACATAAATCTGTGTTAAAAATTTTTGAATACCTGAAAACACAAGGTTTTGAGGTTATATACGTACCTGTCAATAATAAAGGAATAGTCGATTTAGATAAAATCAAGGAAGTCATTAATAAAAACACTATTTTAGTCAGTATAATGGCAGTTAATAATGAAACAGGAAGTGTCAATCCCATAAATAAAATCGCTAAGATAATTAATGAATATGATCATATATATTTTCACGTAGATGGAGTACAGGCACTGGGCAAAATACCAATAAATTTACAGGTAAATAAAATTGACCTTTTTACTATAAGCGCTCATAAAATCCACGGCCCCAAGGGGATAGCCGCTCTTTATATTAAAAATAGTGTAATCATCGATAAAATACTGCAGGGCAGTAATCAAGAACAGGGTTACTACCCTGGCACTGAAAATATGCCTGGTATAATTGGTTTTAGTGAAGCTGTTAATCATCTTCCCACTTCAAAGCAAATAAATAAGATTTATGAATTAAAAAATTATTTAGCAGAGAAGATAAAAAAAGAAATATCGGATGTAATTATTAACACCCCTTTAAATAAAAGGAGTTCTCCTCATATTTTAAATGTTTCTTTTGCTGATATCAATGGAGAAATCTTAATCCACAGTCTGGAGAGTGCAAATATTTATATATCAACCGGTTCGGCCTGCTCTTCAAAAAAAAATAAAATTAGTCATGTTATTAAAGCTTTAAAGTTACCAACTGATTATCAGCAGGGCTCGGTTCGATTTAGTTTTAGTCAACATAATACAAAAAAAGAAATAGAGTACACTTTCAAACACCTTAAAGATAAAGTTAAAAACCTGCGAAAGATTATAGGAGGAAAAAAATGAGCAAATTATATCTGATTCGTTATGGAGAAATAGCTTTAAAAGGAGAAAACAGATCTTTATTTGAAGACATACTTTTATCTAATATTAAAAAAAGCCTAGACAATAAGGATAAAAATTTAATTATCTATAAAACACCGGGAAGAATCTTTTTGGAAACCTCAACTGATCAATCTATAGTAATCGAACGTCTGCTCAAAATAGCCGGCATAGTTTCGTTTTCCCCTGTTCAAAAGCTCAGTCTAAATTATAATGAAATGAAAAAAGAAACCTTAAAAATAGTAAGAAATAACCTCAAGGAAAGAGAAAATACAAGTTTTAGAATTAGTGCCCGCAGAAGCAATAAAAAATATAAGTATGATTCAATGGAATTACAGTATAAATTAGGAGAATATGTTATAGAAAATGTTGATCAAAATAAAATAGAAGTTGACCTTCATCAACCTGAGCTCAATATTAATGTTGAAATAAGAAAACACAACTCCTATATATATTCAAAAGTCTACCAAGGGATTGGTGGTCTACCTGTCGGCGTTACAGGCAATGTGGGCTTAATGCTATCTGGTGGAATAGATAGCCCGGTTGCAGGTTATATGGGAATAAAGAGAGGAGCAAAAATTATTCCCGTCTATTTTCATAGTTTCCCTTTTACCGGCGATAAAACAAAACAGAAAGTTATAGAATTAGCAAATATATTGGCTAAATATCAAAATAATATAGATCTATATGTTGTAAACTTCACTGATATATTACAAGAAATAAACGAAAAATGTCCAAATAAATTAATGACTATCATAATGAGAAGATTGATGCTTAAAATTACGGAATTAATAGTTGAGAAGAAAAATGGAAAGGCAATTATTACCGGGGAAAGTATTGGCCAGGTCGCCAGCCAGACTCTGGATGCAATAAAGGTAACTAACACTGTCCCTAAACTTCCTATATTGAGACCGCTTTTGGGCCTTAATAAAGTTCAAATAATAAATATGGCCAAAAAAATTGGTACATATGACATCTCTATACAACCTTATGAAGATTGTTGCACTGTTTTTGTGCCAGACAGTCCCGAAACACATCCTAACATGGAGCAGGTAGAAAAAGGAGAGGCAACTTTGGATGTTGATGATTTGATAAAAAAAGCAGTCAATACTGTAGAACTGATAAATATAGAAGCCTATTGATTTAATTAATCCTTTGTCTTAAATATATTATAAAAAGAATGGGATTTAATTTTAATAGGCTTTTTATAAATAATATCTTTATCATTAATAACATGTTCAGCATTTTGATAAAGCTGTTTGCCATAACTACCACAAATTTTTTTTAGTTCGCTTTTTGCTTTAAAAAACCATTTTTGGCTCACTCTCGTTTTGCCATGACAATCAGATGCAATAAGCTGTATCAAATAATGCTTTGCTAACTGCCGGGCTGTTTTTTGTACATTAAGTCCATATATTCCAAAAAGACTACCGGCATTTAATTGAAATATTATCCCCTGGGTTACCCATTTATGTATGATATTAGGCTTTCCAATTACATCTTCGTTCCTTTCTGGGTGAGCAATAATCGGTTTATATCCAAGCAGTTTTAAATCATATAAGATTTTATCTAAATTATTAGGGATAAAACCCATCGGCATTTCAAGTAAAATATATCTAGTGTTGTTAATACTTAAAATATCTTCAGTTTTGATCTTCCTGATTAATTTCTCTGTTATGTAAATTTCATGACCGGCCAATATTTTAACAGCTATATCTCTTTTTTGTAATTCTTTATTTAACTTAGCCACTTTTCTAATAACAGAGCTACCATCTACTTTATAGCTTTCATCTATATAATGCGGAGTAGCTACTATTTGATGGATTTCATTATCCTCTGCTTTGTTAACAATTTCTATTGTTTCCTCCATTGATCTGGAACCATCGTCAACATTTGGCAGAAGGTGATTATGAACATCAACCAATCTCTTCACCTACTTATTAGTAATTTATAGATCCTCTGTTGGAATAGCCAATATCAGTTCTGAAATGCATATCTTCAAAATATATTTCTTCTATATATTTATAGGCCTGGTTAGCTGCATCATCCAGGGATTCACCCAGTACAGTAAGGCCTAACACCCTACCACCGGCTGTATAATATTTATCACCAATTTTTGTGGTGCCTGCGTGGAAAACCAGGAGGTTATCAATCCTGTTTATCTTATCCAATCCTTTAATCTCTTTCCCCGTATCAAAGGTAAGTGGATAACCAGCTGAAGTCAAGATGACACATACTGCTGCCCTGCTATCCCAATTAATTGTAATTTCTGAAAGCCTTTCATCAATTGTTTTTTCAAATACATCTATAATATCATTCTCCATTCTTGGTAAAATAACCTGGGTTTCAGGATCTCCAAAACGAGCATTAAAATCTAATACCTCTGGGCCCATCTCTGTCATAATCATATTTATATACAAGATTCCTTTATAATTAAGTCCTTCTTCATTAAATGCCTCTATAGCCGGCTTTAAAATCTTGTTTTTGATCTCTTTATCAGATTTTTCATCTATATAAGGGAGGGGAGAATATGAACCCATACCACCTGTATTTGGGCCTTCATCACCATCAAATACTGCTTTATGGTCTTGGGCAAATTCTAAAGGCACAAAGTTTTTCCCATCTGTAAATACCATTACTGATATTTCTTCACCTTCTAGAAAATTTTCAATAACGATCCTGCTGCCAGCATCTCCAAATACCTTATCTTCCATAATCCTCGTTATAGCTTCCTCAGCCTGACCAATATTAGTTGCAATTACTACTCCTTTCCCAAAGGCTAAACCTTCTGCCTTAATAACCAGTGGGTATTCTGCTTCTTTTAAAAATTCCATTGCTAATTCAGGCTCGGTAAATACTTCAAATTCGGCTGTTGGTATCCTATGTTTTTTTAGTATATTTTTAGCAAAAACCTTACTTCCCTCAACTCTTGCAGCAAGTTTATTTGGACCGAAAATTTTAAGTCCTCTCTTTTCAAATTCATTTACTATGCCCTTCACAAGAGGTTTTTCAGGCCCCACTACAGTCAAATCTATTTTATGTTCTTTGGCCCAATCAGCAAGTGTATAAATATCAGCAGCAGCTATATCAATTCTTTCTGCCAAATCAGTCATACCATCATTGCCGGGGGCAACATAAATTTTATCTACTTTTTCACTTTGGTAAATTTTCCAGATTAAGGCATGTTCTCGCCCACCATTTCCAATAACTAATACGTTCATGGTTTACACTCCTCGTAAAAATAATTGGAGAATATTCTCTCCCCTGTATATATCTTATTAATTAAAAAATACTTATTTTCTGATTATGACATCTTCTCTTGCTGGACCTGTTCCGATTACTGTTATAGGTAAGTTAATTTCATCTTCAATCATATTTATATAATCTCTAGCTTCCTTGGGCAGTTCATTGAACTGTTTTATTTTTGATATATTTTTCTGCCAACCTGGAAAGCTTTCATATACTATAGTACTATTATCTAATAAACCAGATGGAGACGTAGTATGTAAATCATTTCCATATGAAGTACATACCTTGATCTCATCTAATCCACTCAAAACATCTATTTTGGTTAAAACAAGTTCTGTTAACCCATTTACTCTAACAGCATATTTTAGTAATGGTAAATCAAGCCAGCCACAACGCCTGGGTCTACCTGTAGTAACGCCAAATTCATGTCCCTTTTTTAGTAAAAATTGACCTGCTTCATCAAATAATTCTGTAGGAAAAGGCCCTTTTCCTACTCTGGTTAAATACGCCTTTGCTACTCCTATTATATCATCTATTTTCGTTGGACCAAAACCAGTACCTATACAGACCCCACCAGAAGTTGGATTTGAAGAAGTTACATAAGGATATGTTCCATAATCAATATCCAATAAAGTTCCTTGGGCGCCTTCAAAAAATATGTTTTCTCCTTTTTGGTAGGCCTGATCTAAAAGTAGTGATGTGTCCGTTATATAGGGTTTTATCTCTTCTGCTAGTTCTAAATATTGATCTAAAATCTCTTGATAAGAAAAGCCCGGTTGCTCATAAACCTTTTCTAATATTAAATTCTTATATTCTAAAATATCTTTAAGTTTTTTCTTAAAAATACCTTCTTCAATCAGATCACAAAATCTGATACCCCGTCTTGCAACTTTATCGGTATAAGCAGGACCTATTCCTTTTTTTGTAGTACCAATTTTACTATCACCTTTACGTTTTTCTTCCAGCCCATCAAATAGTTTATGATAAGGCATTACTACATGAGCCTGTTCACTTATATAAAAATTATTGAAAGTATGGCCTCTTTCTTTCAAACCCTCTATCTCGGCAATAAGAGCAGTGGGATCGATGACAGTACCATTACCAATTACGTTTTTTTTGTCTTCATATATAATTCCCGAAGGGATTAAATGCAGTTCATATTTCTCATTTTGCACTATCACAGTATGGCCCGCATTATTACCTCCGCTGAATCTTACTACATAATCTGCAGTTTCTGCTAACTTATCAGTTGCTTTCCCTTTTCCTTCATCTCCCCATTGGGCTCCAATTACCACTTTAGTTGACATTTTATGCGCTCAAGTATAATTACTTAAGCTTCCCCCTCTCAAATATATAGTTATCTTTTTTGATATAGATATCGTAATCTTAAGGTTTAATTTTTCCCTCTTTGTTTAAGTATGTCATAAATTCCCCATGCTTTTCAATTCTTTTTTCAAAACAATAACCGTTTATTTGAAAATTTAATTATCTTTTTTTGTTAACCATTCAATTATTTTGTAATTTTTTGATTTTTTTCTATTTAAATTTAGTCTAATTTAATACTTACAATATATTTGCCGACTGTTATTATTTACATTCATCTTTTTAAATCTCTTAATTTTTATTTATCATTTCCGATTTAATATTAGCAAATATGATTTTTACTGTCAAGCTGGCTATTTGAGCTGAAATTAATAAAAATATTAATTTTATCATTGTATTTTCTCCTAAAAAGTTGTATAATTTTTTACAAGGGTGATTCAATATTGAAAGATATAAAATTAGTCGAACACAAAAAAATAAAGATATGCTGTGAGGATGAAAATCGCAGCATTGAAATTGGTCAAAAAAGCATAAATCATGGGTTCTTGAAAAAATTACCTGGCCCCTCTCTTCCTGTCTTTCTGTATATTTTAGCTAATCTCAATAATAATACTACTATAAAAACTAATCCTGCAATTATGGCAGGATTTTTAGCCCTCAGCCGCGAGAAAATCATTGAAGGAATAAACATATTAAAAGATAACAAATACATAAATATTGAAAAGAAAAACGATGGTTATTATCGATATATAATAAAAATAAATTTAAATAAATTAGTCAACACCTGCTACTTTAACAGCTATAAAAATAAAAATGAAAATTTAATTAGTTACAGAAAAAAAATATTGAATGAAAGCAACCTTACAAACTCTGATTATAAAAAAGCCCTGGTTAGTTTTCTGCCCGATGAAATAGAACATTCTTTGTTCGAAGAAGAAATGGAATGCTGGCTAAATGATTTTGAGGCTAAATTGATAAAAGAATTAGTCAGAAGAACATATAAATGGATTAATAAAAATAATAAAAATAAAAAAGAAGGCTTTTATTATCTACATGGTATTGTTGATGACTGGTATAGCAAAGAAATATTTGATTATGAAAGATTGAAATATTTTGATAAATTATACAGAGAAACTAATGAACTGGCAAAATGTTACGGATTTAAAAATTGGCATAATATTAGCAAAGTGCAGATGGAAATATTTCACAGCTGGCTAAATGACAAAGATGGTCTCAGTCTAACAATTGCAAAATATGCTATTAAAGAGGCTTTTCGTAAAAAGAGTGATGGACAGCCATCTTTACAATATATTGAGGATAATTTTATAACTCCCTTAAAGAAAAATAATATAAAAAGCAAAAGTCAGGCTAAAAAAGTATTAAGCAATAATTCTTATCAAAAAGAGAGTAGTAAAAATAAGTCTCATAAAAAAACAAATAGCTGGGAAAAATTCGATTGGGATATAGAAGATCTAAATTAATGATAAACACAGGAGGAAAAAGAATGGCATTAGAACAAAATTATTCAAAACAAAAAAAGGATAATGCAAAACAGGAGTTTCAATTGTTATCTATATTGCTGCAATATCCAAATAAAATAGATGAAATAGCTGATATTTTAGAAACCAGACACTTTCTTAACTCAACAGCTCAGTTAATATATGATATATTATTAAAACAGTTTGAAAGAGATAATCAAATTTCTAAGACAAAGCTGTTTTTAAAATTAAAAAATGAAAATATAGTAAAAGATACAGAAGAAATGATTGAAGATTTGACTTCTGGCTTCAATACGCCTGAAGAATTAAAACCCACTATAGACATTATTAAAAAAAATCATCAAAAAGATCTCTTAAAAAGAGCCTCTAAAAAAATTGATAAACTGGCTGTTCAACCCGAATTAGATATTTCTGAATACCAGTCAAGGGCTCAAGAAATTATATTTACTGCAACCAACGAATCCTCTGATCTCGATAAACATATTTATACTATGGAAGAAGCACTGTTAGAATCTTTTGAAGCATATCTTAACAGAAAAGAAAAAAAGGTGGATATCGGTTTACAAACAGGTTTTATCTCGCTTGATAATTTGATTGGTGGTTTTAAAAAAGGACATCTTAATGTAATAGCTGCCTCAACCAGTATGGGTAAAACCACCTTTGCTATAAATATTGCTAAAAATGTCCTTAAAAGAAATGAACCAACCGCTATTATTAGCCTTGAAATGGAAGCCCAGGAAATTGTAGACAGGATGATCATTCAGGAAGCCAAGATAAATGGCTGGAAATATAATCAAGGAGAAACAAACGAAAAAGAAGATAAGAGAATTTCAAAAATACTTGATGACCTTCATGAATTTCCTCTTTCAATTTCAGATGAAAGGGGGTTGAATGTAGCACAGATCAGGGCCAGATTAAGAAAATTCAAGGCGCAAATGGATGATCTTAGCCTTGTAATTGTCGATTATTTGCAGATGATCCAGCTACCTGAAGAACATTCTCAAAATACAGCCCGGGCAGTCGGTGAAATCGTCCTTCAGTTGAGGAATTTGGCCTCAGAATTGGAAGTGCCCATAATTTTGATCTCACAAATAAGTAGGAGTTTCACTTCTCGCCAGGATAAAAGACCGGTCCTTTCAGATTTAAGAGACTCTGGTAATATTGAAGAGGTGGCTGATGGTGTAATTTTTCTTTACAGACATGCTCACACCAGTGCAGCCGCTAGAGAAAAAGCTGAAGCAGAAGGCACAGAGCAAGATACTGAAATTATTATCGCTAAACAGCGTACCGGGCAAACCGGTTCAGTTAAATTATTATTTGATGAAGAATATATATCTTTTGTTGACCCTGAAAATATCTCTTTAGAGGAAATGATACCAGATGAATAAAAATATCGACCTGAAGATCATCTACGAATTTATAAATAAGTATGAAAAATTAAAAAAAGAGGGTAAAATCTCTGATGAAAATTTTCAAGAGATTCTTTCCCTCCTCGATAATTTTGATCAAATATCTAAAAAAGAACTGGAAAGCAAGTTAGAAGGCATAAGTTAATTCGATATTGCCAACCAACTCCGGCATACCAACACCTCCGGCAAATATACTGGGTTGGGAACCACTAATATATGATAAATTTATATTTAAAGTTGTATTATTGGTAAGTTGATTTCTATAGTTTGGAATAATAACTGTACTTTTGTCTTTTAGAGCTGTTATAGTAAAGATCCCTATTGAACTAAAATCATTGATATTATAATTAATATTGGTCAAAAATACATCAAAATACCCATCATTTAATAAATTTTGGGATGTTTCTAATCCTACGCCTGCTCCCGTTAGCGATTGTAATAATAGCTTTAACCCTTCATTTCTTTCCAGCAGATGATATTCCCCCTGCAAATAAAGGCGATTTCCCATCCCCTGATTGAACAAATAACTATAATCAGCCCCTATCATCAAAGCCTGAGTATTTACTGATGGTTTTTCTGCCATCTTATAATCTATCATAGTATAGGACCCATAAGTCCCCATCCTGTTAATATCTCCTTTTAAAGAAATACCCCATCTTGATATACTCTCAGCCTCAGTACTTTGATTAATATAGTTTAAACTAAGATCAAAGTTCTTAATAAGTGTTCTACCTCTAAATCCATATTTTTTAGACTCTGAATTAATCTCAGTTACAAAAGAAAAACTGCTGTACCAATTAATGGGATATTTTAATTGAAGCGCATTTACGTATTTAGCATCTGTTTCTTGATCAAGTGCTTCTGCTCCCAGACTATAATCAACAACATTTATTAAAGAGCCAAAAGACCATGATACAGGCTGTTTTCCTAAAGTTAAATTAATATTTTTTAATTTATATTTGATATATGCTTTTTTTAACCACAGATCTATTTTATCTTTATTAGAATTATTTTGGACTAACAGGGCAAAACTAGCCTGGTCTAGGTCAAGTTTTAATTCCAGACTTTCATAAAGGTTGACATTACTCTCGTTGTCAAAAAATAAGGTGTTCACCCCTGTTTTTATATTTCCTCCAATTTGATAATTAGATGAAGCAAGGGCCGTAGTTGAACTTAAGATTAATAGAACGATTAGGATCATAAAAATAATCCTTTTTAGAAACAATATTGTTACACCTCCCGTTTTATTGTAATGATTCTAAAGAAAAAGTCCCCTCTGGAATATCTGGATTGAATTCAATTGAATCAATAATAAAAGCTGTCCAGGTATCTTTTCTTAACATGTTTTCCATTACTGTTCTAATTGGATACCATCTTCCCTCAATTTTTTTTGTTTCTTCAACCACAATTTCCTTTAATAATTTACCGCTTTCGGCATACATCTCCTCTTTGAGTCCTATAAATCTCTCCTTATCAATCCAGCTAACCCTTCTATAATAGGAAACTTCAGCCCCTTCTTCTTTAATTGCTTCAATCATATAACAGGGTCTATCATGATATTTTTCTTCAGCAATTATTTCAAAATTATAGAGATCAATGAGCTTTTCAGATTCCATCATGTCCTGATAAGAAAAATCGCTGCCCATCATTCCCTGTTCCAACATATGTCCTGATAATTTGACAACATCTTCTGCATCAGGGAAAAACATCCATAAATTGTCTTCCCTCTTTAAGTATTTTGTTCCTCTATCCATTGGATTTGTAAATTCTATTAAAGCCTTATCTCCCTCACTTAATGATATCATTTTTTTCTCTAATTCCCTACCACTGTTATTAATTATCATGGTTGCTTCCACTCTGGCTGATTTTACATATTCATTTTCATCTCTTTGCATAATCACTTCTTCTGCTGTGATAGCTGAAATTGCTGTATTAAAAGTAATTAATATTAAAATCAACAAAAAAATAATCTTTTTCACAAAATACACCTCCCCTAAATATCTCGTAAGGCTTCCGATGGTTCTAGTTTAGCAGCTCTTCGTGCTGGTATAATACATGTTAATGTTGTAATTACTGAACCTAAAATAAAGCTAAAAATCATATTCTCAACATTAAATACAGGATAAATAGTTGGGTTCATCAGAAATTCGCCACTGACAACTCCTACTGCCTCTGTATAATCAATGCCATGAATAGATAAATATTTCGTAAAGATACTACCACTTACAGCACCCAGAAAACTGCCGACTATCCCCATAAAAGTCCCCTCAATTATAAATATTATTAATATTTCCCGACTCTTTAATCCAAGGGCAGACATCATACCTATTTCCTGAGTTCTTTCCTTAACGATCATAATCATCGTATTTATTACAACTACTCCTGCTAGTAATATAAGTAAAATATATATAATATTATAAATATATTTTGCTATATTAAAGAGTTTTAAAGTTGGATTTGCTTCACTCCAGGTCTGTACTAAGTACTTATCTCTGCTTTCATTATCCCCTAATACCTGCTGGATAATAGGTTTGACTTGTTCAGCTTCTCCCATGGATTTTGTCTTTATTAATACTTCTGTTGCGCCGTCTTCCATGATTAAGATTCTTTGGGCCTGATCAAGAGGAATATAAAACAACCTGTTATTTATGAGAGGGAGATAATGATCAACTACTCCTACAATTTTAAAAGTAGAACCTTTAAAAGCATCAAAGGAATTTTTATATAATATCGTAATATTGTCTCCCAATTTTTTATTCAACGAACTGATAAGTCCACTGCCTAGAACAATTTCTCTTTTGCCCATCTTTACCATTCGGCCTTGCTCAAAAGCTGTCTCTATTTTGGTAAACTGAAATTCGCTTTCTGGTATTACACCCCATCCCATCATCCTGATTATTTCTTCTCCAGGACTGGCCATAGCACCAAATTTTAACCTGGGTATAGCTAATTGAACTCCCTCTTCTTCTTCTAGTCTATCTGCCATTTTTAAAACACCGTTACCTTCAAATCCATCTACATAATGTTTTAAAGATAATAGCTCAGTTTTATTCTCATAATCTTCATCAATAATTTTGATATGACCCGAATCATACTGTACATATAGTGAAAAGGATGAGTCCAATACTCCTATTACCAGACCTCTGGCAAAGACAACTACCATTACTGCTATCGCAATTGCTGTGATGGATACAATAGTTCTCATTTTATTTCTAAAGAGATTTCTTCCGGCAAGGGTCATTAAAAATTTCAATTAGTGTCACCCCCAACTATTTATGATATAATGCTTTAACTGGGTCTTTTTTCGCTCCCCATCTTGCCGGCAAAATACTGGCCAAGACTGAAACTAAAATACCAAAAATGAATATAAAAAAGAAGGTTTCCGGGTTCCATCCCCCATAGATTCTTTCGGCTATGGGAATACCAAAAGTAGTTTCTCCTCCTGTCATCATAGACAAACTAATTCCAACCTCTTTCAGTAAATATACGCCTACGCCTCCTAATATTACTCCAATAGTAGATCCAATTATGCCTATTCCTGCCGCCTCAATAACAAAAATATAGACTATCTCACGGGCCCTTAAACCTAAGGCTTTCATCATACCAATCTCTTCTAGCCTTTCTAAAGCTGACAGAATTACAGTATTAATTACACCGGCTGTTGCCAGTATTATAATAATAAAAAGCATAACTAAGTTTTCAATATTACCCTGTTTAAGCATTGCCAGCATTTCATAAGATAGTTTCTCCCAATTATACGCTTTTAAACTAAGTTCATTTTGACTAAATCTTCTATTAAACTGTTCTGCAATTGGTATAGATTGTTCCCGAGTTTCTAAATTAAATAAAAACCTACTGACCTTATCCCCGGTGTTTAATGAATTCTGAGCTAATGATAGTGGAATATAAACATTTTGTTTATTTATGTTCGGATGCGGTGTATCAAGCAGTCCTATTAATTTCGCATCTATAGTATTATAAGTACCTTCTTTGGTTTTAAACAAAAGGGTGATATAATCATTCACTCTAAAGTCCATTAATTCAGCTAATCCTTTACCTATAATAGCAAACTTACCTTCTTGTAACATCTCACCCTCTAGTATATATTCATCTAACTTAATTACTTCAACATCTTTTTCTGTATTAATACCAATGGCTTTAATGGGATAGTCTTCACGTCCATTGTTGATAGTCGCAGTAAAGTAAAGTCGGGGAGTATAGGCTTTAACCTGTGGATTATTGCTTATCTCTTTAATTATCTTATTATCCTCTTTTAATAAATTATCCAAAGGCATTTCATCTTTCTTTTCCCAGTATTTTTCTTCCATGATCTGAAGATGAGCAGTTTGTAAGTCTACATTATTGTCTAAAGACATATCGCTTAGCCCCACCATCAGAGAATCAGAAACTAGAAATATAAATATCCCTAAAGAGATAACTAATGATGTAATTACTGTTCTTTTTTTATGTCTGGTTAAGTTTCTTAAAGCAAGTTTAGTGAGGAACATCTAAATTTTCTCCTTGCTCATCATGTGTTACTTTACCATCTCTAATTTCTATTAGTCTTTTGGCATATTCCATAACTTGAGGATCATGGGTTGAGAAGATAAAGGTTGTTCCTAATTTTTTATTCATCTTAAGCATAATATTAAGTACTTCTTGACTGTTTTCTGAATCAAGATTAGCAGTGGGTTCATCGGCTAAAACCAATTTGGGGTTTTTAACAAGAGCTCTTGCAATAGCAACCCTTTGTTTTTGACCCCCTGACAGTTCATTTGGCCTTCTATCCTCCAGACCTTCCAATCCTACTGAATTGAGTATATCAAGTACTTTTTCTCTTCTTTCTTTTTTACTTATCCCATCAATAATTCTTATCGCAAATTCAACATTTTCAAAGGCTGTTAAAACAGGTATAAGGTTATGTCCTTGAAAAATAAATCCTAGATTATATCTTCGGAAATTAGATAACTCATTTTTAGTTAAAGTTGATAGTTTTTTTTCTGCTTCATAATATATTTCCCCATCAGTCGGCTTATCCAAACAACCAATTATATTTAACAAAGTGGTCTTGCCTGATCCTGAAGGGCCAAAAATTGTGGTGAATTCTCCTTTTTCTATTTCTAATGAAATCCCTCTTATTGCTGGTACATCTATTTTGCCTTGATGGTATACTTTTTCTACATTCTTTAATTTAAGCAGTGACATTTATTTATCCCTCCTTTTTTCTACTGTTCTTCAGCCCATTTCCTATAATTTCAACAATTTTATTTGCATATGGGTCAATCTTATTTTGAGTATCAATTTCTTCATTTTCAAGTAAATAGTCGATAATAAAACAGTTCGCCGTATATAGCAAATGTGCTATATATCCAATATTAATATCGCTTTTTATTTCATCATTTTTTATAGCAATTATCAACCATTTTTTGATCAAATCAGTGCCCTGTTTTTCATAATCCCTCTTGATAATTTTAAATAATTCAAAATTTTTTATTTTATATACATTTCTCAACACTCTTGCTAAATTTAAATTTTCTAAAGCAAAGTTAATATTGGCCTTATTTAAACCCTTCCAATATCTAAAAAAATTTTGTTCTCCCTCCAAACTTTTTAATTCCTTCTTGATATAGTCTTCTTTAACCTTTATTGCTTTATTTAATATATATTTAAAGAGATCATTTTTGTCATCAAAATATTGATAAAAACTTCCTTTTGCTATATCAGCCTTTTTTACAATTTCAGTTATTTGCGTTTTAGTATATCCTCTCTCAGCAAACAAAGAAATTGATATTTCTATGACCTTATTCTTTTTTTCATCTGCTAAATTGAAAAAAGTCTTAGTAGGCAACTAGATGACCTCCCTTAATACCCAAATGACTATCTATTCATGTGACTTGTTATTCATATTATAACCTCATCTTTATATTATGTCAATAATAGGATGTCGAGGCGAAAAGAAAATTTTTAAATTTAAACACTATTTTTCGTAACCAGCAAAAAAACTTAAAGAATTTTTAATAATAGCTTATAAGCCTTGCTCGGTATACATCACGATAAAAGCATATTTTTACTTGTAATCTAAAAAAAACAATCAAAAAAATAAAAGCCCCTTTAAAAGGGGCTTAAACTTTCTAAAATATTTAATTTTCACTTTATTCTTCCTTTTCTTCTGCCTCCATAACTTCAACTATTAAATTGGCATATATATCATCAAATAATTTAACTGGGACTTTATGAACACCCAATTTTTTGATATTCTCATCAAGAGATATATCCCTTTTATCTATTTCATAACCCTTTTCTGCTGCAGCTTCACTGATATCTTTAGTAGTTACTGAGCCAAATAATTTTCCCTTTTCTCCTGCTTTGACAGGAAAAATAAATCTATCTTCTTCGAGTTTAGTTTTAAGCTTTTTGGCATCTCCGGTCTTTTCTGCTTTCCGCTTTGCGGCTCGTTCAATTTCATGTTTTAGCCTCTTTTTAGCCGACTCGGTTGCTCTTATTGCATATCCTCTTGGAATCAGATAGTTTCTGCCATATCCATCGGCAACCTCTATAACATCTCCCGGAGATCCCAGTTTATCTACTTCTTTTCTTAAAATAATTTGCATTATTTTAAACCTCCTTTATCTTCATTCATCTTCAGTTTTAGCAAATTTAATCTTTCTAAAGTCAAACCAAAAATCTATCAAGCCTAATAAAATAATAATAGGCGGCAGTAAAGGTATAAAGAGTAGCACAATTGTAAAAATTACTTTTATAATAGATCTATTGGTTTTATTATCAATAAAATATATACAAACCGCATAACCCTGAATTAAAACTAAAAATAGTAATACAATATTTAAATTTACAAAAATTATATTTCTTTTCAATATTAAGGAAACAACAATACCCAGGGCAATAGGCCAACGAGGTAAAAACCAGTGTTTTATTTTCTTATAGGAAGGTATATTGAAACCAACCTTATTTATATACCAGTTGGTAAGATAATAGTTCAAACTCCCCATAATTATAGCTGAAATTGATGTTAAAGCGGGGAATATCCTCTGTAGAAGTTGGATCTGATTTATAACTAAATCTTCCATCTCCCCCATTCCGGTAGTTTGATTTACCATCTTAGTAATTTCATTTATTATGTTTTGAAAATTGATATCTAGCATATATCTAGAAATTAACAATAAAATAATATTTGAAAAAGCTACTGTGATAACTGTTATAATTAAAGCCCGCAGCGGTTCTATTTCTTTTTTAAAAAGAATTCCAACAACAAATCCTATTAATCCATATCCAACAAGTGCCAATAATCCCATCACTGGGCCAAAAAATATCCCATTTATAAGAGCAGAAACACCTATTACACCTGCTGCAGCATTAAAGTTGTACTTGATTGTAATTACAGCAACAGGTATAGGCCATAAAATTATTACTAGCACACTCAAAAATGGCAGGTATAAATTCACTAATGTTAATATTAAAAGATATAAGATTGCTTTTATGCTGTCCTTTATTGTTTGGTTAAACATAGTATTATTTACACCTCTATATATCAAAGCTCAAGATTATTTAATATATAAAGGGAGGTTTTGATTAACCCCCCCATAATATTTATAGCACATTTTATAAATTATTCTTTCACATAAGGTAATAATGCTAATTTCCTTGCTCTTTTAATTGCTTTTGTGATATCACGCTGATGCTTAGAACAATTACCTGTTATTCTTCTGGGTACAATCTTGCCTCTATCAGTTATATATCTATTTAAAGTTTTTAGGTCTTTGTAATCTATTTCTTTATCCTTAGAACAAAAAAAACAAGACCTATTTCTTCCTCTACCCATTTTAAAACCTCCTTTTTAGAACGGTACTTCAAAATCATCATCAGATAAATCTACTTGCTCTTCCTCTGTATCTGGAGAAGCCTTTTCTGCAAAATCAGAGTCATTTTCTTTATTTTTTCCATCCTTTGGCCAATCTAAAAATTGAACATTATTGGCAATAACTTCAGGGTTTATATATGTCCTATTATCATTTTTGCCCTGGCTTTTTCTTATTTGTAGAGAACCTTCTACAGCAACAAGTCTACCTTTGCCCAAGTGATGGGCCACATTTTCTGCCAGTTTGCGCCAGGTCACAATCTTAATATAATCTACATCTCTTTCTCCATCGCGGTTTCGGTAATTTCTTTCTACAGCTAATGTGAAGTTGGCAACTGGTGTGCCATTGCTGGTATATCTAAGTTCTGGATCCCTAACCAACCTTCCAATCAAAACGATATGATTTAACAATTAATCCACCCCTTAATTTAATCTTCTTCCCTAACAATTAAAGACCGTATTATCTCAGCTAAAATACGATAATTATGTTCCAACTTTTCTAAAACATCAGATGTGGATTCAAATTTAATAAAACTATAATAACCAGCTCTATAATTCTCAATTTCATATGCTAATTGTCGGTTGCCCCAATGATCAACATCTTTTATTTCACCATCATTATCGGTAATTACAGATTTAATCCTTTCAATAATTTCTTCTCTTTTTTCTTCTTCTAAATCTGGTTTCAAAACTATTGCTGTTTCATAATTTCTTATTTTTGTCATTTTGCTTCACCCCCTCCATGTGGTCTAAGCGGCTTCATATTTGTCTTTATGAAGCATGGATTTGATTTATAAAATCACAGAACACAATTCTTTATCATTATAGCATTGAAAATTTGAAAATGCAACTTTTAGCACCTGATATTAAACATTAAATTTGAAATAACAGAAATCACCATCCTGTATCTCATAATCATGGCCTTCAATGCTTAGCCTCCCTTTCTCTCGCGCATTACTAATAGAACCTGCTGATAATAAATCATCCCATTGAATCACTTCTGCTTTAATAAAACCTGTCTCCATATCACTGTGGATTTCCCCAGCAGCCTGAGGAGCCTTTGTGCCTTTCTTAATAGTCCAGGCTCTTATTTCCTTTTGGACAGCAGTAAAAAATGTTATCAAATTCATCAATTTATAGCATGCTCTAATTAACCGGTTTAACCCGGTTTCTTTTAGACCAATATCTTCTAAAAAAAATCGGGCTTCGTCTTGCGGTAGTTCTGCAATCTCAGCTTCAATTTTAGCACTAACGGAAACAACTTCTGTATTTTTTTCTTCGGCAAATTTATTAATCTTCTCTATGCAATCTATCTTGTCTTTTCCTATATCATCTTCTGAGATATTTGCAATATAAATAACTTTTTTATAGGTTAATAAAAATAATTCTTCTACTAGTTTTCTTTCTTTTTCATCTAATTTTATATTTCGAGCATGTATGCCCTGCTTTAAATTATTTTCTATTTTAATCAAATTGTTATACTCTCGTTTATATTTATCTTCACCAGATTTCAACATACGTTCTGTCTTTTCTTTTCTTTTGGCTATTGTTTCAAGATCAGCCATAATCAATTCTCGATTTATAATTTTTATATCTCTAATTGGATCTAATTTACTGTCTACATGAGTTACATTTGGATCTTCAAAACACCTAACAATATGAGCTATAGCATCTACCTCGCTTATTTGAGAGAGAAATTGATTTCCCAAGCCCTCTCCTCTGTTGGCTCCTTTAACCAATCCTGCAATATCTACAAATTTAATTGTTGCCGGTATCTTTTTAGGTGGTGAAAATAATTCATACAATCTATCTAATCTTTTATCGGGAACTTCTACAACTCCAATATTGGGATCTATCGTACAAAATGGATAATTATCCGCTGAAACACCTGCTTCAGTTAGAGCATTAAATAAAGTTGATTTTCCTACATTCGGCAGACCAATAATTCCAATTTCCATTTTATCACCTTATTTTAGAATCTCTTTTAATTTTTTTTCGAATTTTCTTCTGGGCATCATCACTATATGATTACATTTTTCACACTCTATTTTTACATCCATACCAACCCTGATAACCTTCCAGCTATTAGCACCACAAGCATGCGGCTTTTTCATTATCACCCTGTCTCCTACCTTTAAATCTGCCAAATTTATCACCTCTCTTAAACAAGTAAGAAAAATAAAATTATGATAACAACTATTGCTATTATAAATAGACAACCTTTGTTTTTATAAAAAGGCTTGTCATCAAATTTAACAGAAAAACCAACAGGCTGAGATTGAAAAAGCACAGGCTATT
>JAGYMU010000160.1 GCA_018399995.1 Halanaerobiales bacterium
TTTGGCTGGATGTTTCTAATAAATATCAACAGGAAACAATTCCTGTAATCGAAGAAAAAGAAAAAGAGGATGAGACTCCCATAACAGGAGGTAAATTAGAAGAAGTTATTCCTCAACTCAACACTTCCCAAAAACTAATTGATTATTTGAATAAGAATTTTGAGTTTGTAGATAAAAAAAGTGATACTGCTTTAACCCCTGAAGAATTCTTTGAAGCAAAAAAGGGCGGAGAACAGGATTTTGCAATATTCAGCAGTTATATCTTATGGAAGAATAAATATGAAGCAGTTATTATTCGATACAGGTACGGAGATAAGATTAACGCAGTAGTTTTATTTGGCGACGACGATTTTCCTAAAACAATGATTTTTACCCAAGAAGGGATAAATATGTATGCTCATGGTTATTCATTTAAAGAAATGTTTCAAAAAGAAGAGCAGAGATTAGGTGTAAATATTAATGAATATGCTGTTTCTTACTGGACAGATAAAAAAAGTTTATACCCAGAAGAATGGGTAAAAAAATATTAGTTAAAGAAGAAATAATTGTAATATAGTTATAATTAATGAATTATTTGTTATGTTCAAAACAAAAATTTTCTTAATATTTTTCTTCTCAATTTTATTTCTTTCTCTTTCTTCTCAAGTTTTAGCCGGAGGCTGTCTTGACACTAATAAAACTTGTTCCGGCAATTCAGATTGTGATTGTTCAGGATATAAAGTAGATCCAGGAGAAACGGTCACTGTTTATGAATACGGGGTCTGTAAAACAGTAACAAATCTATCAGGCAGTCCTTCCATATTTGTACCTACTAATAGTTTACAAGAGTGGTCTGAATTCAGAACTCATAAATCAGATATGTTGGGTGATTGTATAACTAACTGTTCTTCAGCTACTTTAACCTGGCTAGAAAATTGTTCAGGAAGTATAGATGGAGGAAATGATGGACAAGAGTATACAGTAAACAACACTGTTGATGGTTATCAAGGTTCCGCTGATTATTTATGCAGTAGTGGAGAATGGATTGAGCAAAGTGGTAGCACATGCACAGAAGATGGCGGCGGAGGCGGAGGCGGAGGCGGCGGCGGAGGCGGCGTGAACTGTGAATGGAAGGTTATTAAGACTTTTGATTGTCCCTCTTCTTCTGGTTGTGGAATAACAGTTGAATATGAAGCATGTAAATCATTTGAAGATGAAGGGAATATAAGTAATACCGTAAGCTGTACATGGGGGAGAGGACATTACAATACAACCAGTAATCATTGTTGGACAGTATTTGTTTGGAAATGTGTTTGTAAATAAATAAATTATATATTATTTAATTAATAAATAAAAAATTATGAAAAAATCTATTGTCATCATTTTTATAATCTTATTAGTTACTATTTCTTTTGTTTTAGGTTATTATATAAGTTATTTGAATCAAAAAAATATTTTTGCTAAAGAGAAAACCACAATCATTCAAGAAACTAAAGAAACGATAAAAAATCGCCTTATTGAAGGAGATATTATTTGGCCCGAAGCAGAAGAAATTAATAGTTTGTCTGGTATAATTAATGAAGTAGGGGATAATTATTTAATTATAAATCCTGAAATAATAGGAGATCCCTTAGGAGATATTTTTCCAGAAAAGGTAAAAGTAATTATTAATAGTAATACTGTTATTGAACAATGGACGCCGATGACAGGAACAGAGTACGAGAAAATTTTAGAACCTTATAAAGACAGAAATTGCGCAGAAGAATATTGTGAAATACCAGATCCATTTTACAAAAGGAAAGCAATCTTTAATGAAATAAAACAATATTATAAAATTTGGACAGCTCAATCAGAAGAAAATATTAAGCATCAAAGTGAATTTGTAGCTGAATTTATTGCTTTTGAAATAAAGTGATATTATTTTTATCTTCTTTAATATATAAATTTTAAGAGAAATAAGAAAGCCCGAGACTTTTAAGATTCTCGGGCGTTTTGCATCCTAATTAAAGGTGCAGTATTATCTCAATCATTACTGATTGAGGCACTAACACAGTTTTTCCATCTCTGTATAGGGTCCACATTCTCTCTGTCACATAATGGGTCTCTTGTGAGGAGAGATACAGCCAGTTTACTGCCTCATTGTACTCTATGGTTTCTTTCCCTTGAAGAGGAAAGAACGTTTTGATTGCTCCATTATTCTGACTGAAAGCAATCTTTATTGTTTCTATCTCTTGTGAAGAGAGCTGGAAAATAACTCTCGGTTCTCCTGGAACCAATAAGTTGTTGATGTTATGCCTATTAGGCATAATTAACTCTTCTCCTGCAAACACCCATACATAGAGTTTCACGGGCGAGTGGGCGATTATCTTACCATCTGTTGTTGCCCAGACCTTCAAATTAGGAAAAGTTGGGGAAGTTGAAGCTAGAGCTACAGATGTTGCCAGAATGACTACCAACAGTACCGTTCCTAAGGTTTTCATATCTATCCCTCCTTCTAGGATAAGTAATATTATTTTGTGTTAAAAGAGTTAAAATGTCAAGGGTTTTGAATCTAATCTGTTTATTGAACCCCCTCCTTAAACCCTCTCCTTAACCCCTCT
>JAGYMU010000161.1 GCA_018399995.1 Halanaerobiales bacterium
TACCTAAAAATTTTAATTCTTCATCAAGAAAAGATTGTATTCCGAGGCTTAGACGATTAATCCCTATTTCTCTGTATGTTTTTATTTTACCTTCAGCTAAGCTATCTGGATTAGCCTCCATACTGATTTCCACATTCTCAACAACATTAAAAGAATTGAATACAGTAATTAGTATTTCTTCTGTTAGCTGAGGAGATAATAAGCTGGGAGTACCTCCTCCTAGATAGATCGTTCGACACTTATTATTGTTAAGTTTGTCAGCATATAATTCTATTTCTTTTTTCAGCATATCCACATATTCTCTCATCTTCTGCGGCGTATATTTAATAGAATAGAAATCACAGTAATTACATTTACTTTGACAAAAGGGAATATGAATATAAAGGCCGAATGCTTTTTTATAATTTAAATATCTATTCATCTTCCTCCCTTTCTAAGATAGACATAAATGCTTTTTGAGGAATTTCTACTTTCCCGACCATTTTCATCCTCTTTTTACCTTCTTTTTGTTTTTCTAGTAATTTTCTTTTTCTACTAACATCCCCACCATAACATTTCTGTAATACATCTTTTCTTTTAGCTGGGATATTAACTCTGGCCATTATTTTACTATCAACTGCAGCCTGAATAGGCACTTTAAACATCTGTCTAGGTATTGTTTTTTTCAGCTTTTTAACCAAAGTCTGACCTTTTTCTCGAGCATTGTCTCGAAAAACAATTGTCGACAACGCATCAACGGGCTCTTTGTTTACAAGGATATCGAGTTTTACCAGATCTGATTCTTGATAACCGATCATCTCATAATCTAATGTAGCATAACCGCGTGATTTAGATTTAAGTTGATCAAAAAAATCTGTTATTATTTCACTTAAAGGCATTTTATATTCTAAAGCTACTCTATTTTCATCTACATACTGCATATCAATAAATTGTCCGCGATTATTTTGACAAAGCTTCATAATGGAGCCTATATATTCTTCAGGCAGGTGCAGAGCTGCTTTAACAAATGGTTCTTTGATAATTTCAATCTCACTTTGTTGGGGAAAATCTGCTGGATTCTCTATTTCTAAAAGTTCATTTGACTTCTTTTTAACTTTGTATATTACGCTTGGAGCAGTAATTATAAGGTCAATATCATACTCTCTTTCCAATCTTTCCTGTATTATTTCCATGTGTAATAATCCCAAAAAACCGCATCTGAAACCAAATCCTAAAGCCTCTGAAGTTTCTGGTTCAAAAGACAGTGAAGCATCATTTAATTGCAACTTTTCCAAAGCATCTTTTAAAAGATTAAAATCTTTGTTGTCAGAAGGATATAATCCACTATACACCATCGGCTTAACTTTTTTATAACCGGGAAGTGGTGTTTCGGCAGGATTTTTTATATGAGTAATTGTATCACCAACTCGACAATTTTTGACATCCTTTACTCCTGCAATTATATATCCAACCTCTCCGGCTGATAAATTTTTTACAGGAGATCTTGTGGGGTTAAATACGCCTAATTCATCTACCTCATACTTTTTATCATTAGCCATCATCTTTATTTGATCATTTAAACTCACCTTTCCATCTATAACTCTAACATAGGCAATGACTCCCTGATAAGAATCATATACGGAATCAAAAATTAAAGCACGCAGCGGTTTGTTCTGATTGTCTTGAGGTGCTGGAATTCTTTTAATAACTGCACTTAAAACCTCTTCAATATTAGTACCCTCTTTTGCACTGGTTAAAATAGCCTCATCAGGATCAATGCCGATCTCTAATAGTTGCTCCTTTACTCTCTTAGGATCAGCTCTATCTAGGTCTATCTTGTTTATTATGGGAATAATCTCTAAATCATTTTTTAAAGCCAGGTATATATTAGCCATAGTCTGCGCCTCTATTCCCTGGGCAGCATCAATAACCAAAAGTGCCCCTTCAGCCGCAGCTAGACTTTTAGATACCTCATAAGAAAAATCTACATGTCCAGGAGTATCAATTAAATTAAGTTCATAACCCTTATAACTAATCCGGACAGCTTGTGCTTTTATAGTTATACCTCTTTCTCTTTCTAGATCCATATTATCGAGAACCTGATCTTTCATATCACGATCAGATATTGTATTTGTAAACTCCAATAAACGATCAGCAAGTGTTGATTTGCCGTGGTCTATATGGGCTATAATACAAAAATTTCTTATCTGCTTACAGTCCATATCTTTAGCTCCTTTCTATTTATTAAACATGCGAGTATTATAACATTCAGTATTCCTTTTATCAAGAATCTGATTAACATCTAAAAAGATACAGTCCATTATCAACGAGAACATAGTCATAGTTTAACTGATTTCAGATATCTAAAAATAACAAATGAGACAAATTTCTAGTTATACTAAAAATCTTTTTAAAAATAGGATACTCAACTTTCGGAGTTGAATTTTAAGCTTCATCTTATGATATAATTGGGATTTGGCACAAAAAAGTACCTTTAAAATATACAAAAACATTCCTTCTTATGGTATAATAGTAATTAACAAGATCACTAACATACCAATAAGAAAGGAATG
>JAGYMU010000162.1 GCA_018399995.1 Halanaerobiales bacterium
GCCTTAAGTCGTGATTTCCACTTATTATTAAAGTCTCTAAATCTTTCTTTTGCGGATAGTCATTAACTGCTAAATCTATCTGTCCTTCCATATTCATAGCTTGAGGTAGTAAATCATTATATTGTCCTTGATATACTCCTATTCCTTCAACTAAATCTCCTGCATGAAATACGTGCTTTATTCCTGCTTCATCTATTTCATCATAGAACATATCTAGTGCTTCCGGTTCTGCATATTTACTTCCTAAGTGAGTATCCCCTATCAATGCAAAATTATCTATATGTTTATCATATATTGGCTCTTTAGGTAAGGTTTTCGGTAAAAAATAAGTAGTATCTAATCCTTCCGTATTCTTTTGAATACATACTCCTTTTCTTCTTAAATTATGGATATAAGATTTTACTTGACTTTTAGATGTTTTCATCTCCTTGCATAAATCACTTAAAGAAGTCGGCTCTTTTTGTAAAAGTTTCGTTAGACTTTTAGATGCCATCTTGTAAATCTAATAAAATTACTAATATATAACTATTTGCATAATTAAAAAAATAAAAGAAAAAAAGGTTAATATGTATTATAGTTTACGATTTCGCCTCTTTCTCCTCTATAAATTACTTCACACCACATATCTTTATTTATTCTGTTTTCTGTTAATGTATCAATGTATCTTAATTTTACTTCATCAATAGTTACAGTTGTTCTATCTTCATCTTTAAAATCTGTATGGAAGTTATTTACAGTAAAGAAATCTATATCCCAATCATCAGACACTTCTCTAATTGTTACTTTTTGGTATTCGTCTAAATCAAGGTCTTCTTTAAGTTCGGCTATACATTTATCTATTGCTTCGTCTTTATAGTCATTAAAGTCTTTTTCAACTTCAACTTCTACAGTTGTTTCTGTTGGTACTTCTTTTATTACTTCAACTGGAACTTCTATTTCTTTAGTTATTGTTTCAGTTTCAGTAATTGTTTGAGGAAATAGTCCATAAGTTAATAATCCACCAAGGATTACTCCTACTAAAAGGATTGGGGCTATTTTCCATATATCTTCATTTTCCATCTTAATCTACCTCTTTATAAAGAGAATAATTTATTTTGAGTTTTTAATCTGAGTTGCCTTCAATGCAGTTCTTTCTAATCCATAAAGTCCTAGAATTGCAGTTATTAAAGTAATTCCTAATTCTTTAGGAACAAAACCATAGTACATACCTGCAAGTAATCCTATACCTGCGACAATACTTAAAAGAAATTCAGTAGTTTTATTCCCATCCTTAATTTCTGGGATATTAATTGCCATTTTGCAACATAATGAATATTATGTATGTATTTATAAATGTTATTATTTGAGTAAAATATTGAGTAATGCTATAAAGAATCCAGTTACAGCACCTGCACCTGCTCCCCAAGCAATCACTTTCGCTCTGAAAATTGCAATATCTTTTTCTATTTTTGAAACACAAGTCTCAGATTTTCCAATTCTTCCATTTTGCGTCTTTAAATGTTCTTTAATCTCTGTCAGTTCTCGTAAAATATACTTAGAATCTGAACGTAAATCCCCGATTGCTTCACTTACTGCATCAATCTTACTCATTCTTTCACCCATTCAATTTATTACCTTTTACAATGAAGTTATTCTGTCTCCAAGCATACTCTTCATTGAAAGTAAACCATATATCTTCGTAATGGCTATCTAATTTATGCTCTGTTATTTCATTTAATTCTTTATTTTTTTGCGGATAGAAACACCAATCTAAAGGTATCCATCTATTATTATCATCTAAATATATTACATAAGCATGACCTATTTTATTTCCTTTATGTTTAACCCATCCTGCACAAATCTTTCTTCTATATGCAGGTATTCCTGCTACAGCCATAAGAGACAATAATAGTATTGCACCATCTTCGCAATCTCCTGTTTTTGTCTTAATCGTTTCAAAGGAAAATTTCCAAAACTCATTTACTTTTTGTTGTTGGATATCAGACCTATACTTAATCCATCTAATAACCCAATTATAACAAGCCTTAGCAGTTAAGTCGTTATTGTCTTGCTTTAAATTAAAGTTATCAACAATATCTCTTAAAATACAGCTATTAGTATGTATAAAATTACGTACATCTATCTCAAAGAAAATAGATGAATTTGGAATATATCTACTTTTATATTTAATATCTGCTTTTTTCCATTTATTATTCCAATATTCTGCTTCTTCGTTTACTCTCTTTTCATGTCCTATTTTTAGTATTTTATTATGTGCTTTAGTAAGTGCTTCTTCATATTCTGCTATCTTTACTTTATATCCGTCAATAATGTTCTGGTTACTACAAAATATTCTTCTGATTATATCTATGATTGCCATGATTATTATTTTATATTTTTCTTAAGAGCAATGAAACTTTTTATGTCTTTTCCTTCTACTTTTTCAAAATGGTTTAAATACTTTTCAAAATGTTTTCTTTTTTTAAGGGATTTAATCCTATCCTCATGCATAAAGGTAATTTCCATTTTTCCATCTGGTCTTCCTTTTTGTAATTCTA
>JAGYMU010000163.1 GCA_018399995.1 Halanaerobiales bacterium
ACTTGAAAGAAGTGTGTTTACTACCACCGATGCATACAAATATGCCAATGCCTTCAACAGAGAGGTTTTTTGGACTCTGGATAATAATGATATTTTGTTCTATAAAGAAGGCAAACATAAAGTAATGACTACTATAAAAGAGATAGCAGAAAGACTATTCTCTAAAAGAAAGAATAAAGAGTTTTCAGATGTGCTTATTAAAAACTGGAATCAAAAAATAGGCTCTACTGAAGAAATATATAGGATAGACTAATGATAAGAATAAGAAAACTAAACGAACTTTTTGATTCCCCTGTATCTTATAAGGTTATAAGTAAAGAAATGGGATTAGATACTTCTACCTTTATTACAGGGTTTAAGGTCAGAGGGGTAGAGTATGAAGCTGTTTTAACTGTGTATGAGGGAAAAATGGAAATTGTATTTTGGATAGAAGATACTTATACAAATGCTTATGGCATTTCAAATACAGGAAATGCTGTTTTTGTGTTCTCTACAATAAGGCAAATTGTTAAAGATTTTGATGACATGCTTCAGCAGTATAATACAGAGATGTATGATACTGGGTTAACTAGAAAACAGTTTTTAGTTGACACAATTACTTTTTCTGCAAAAGAGGAATCTAGAATAAAACTTTATAATACTTTTGCACAAAAAATTATAAAAGAGTTCCCTCGATTTAAAACTTATAGAACTTATACTGATTCAGATGATAATGTTCATTTTGAAATATATTAAAAGGTTAATACAATGATACGAATAAGAAAACTAAACGAACTAATGGACAACCCTGTTCCTTATGAAACTAATTTTATACGTTCGATAGGAAGCCAATGGAGTTTTGTAGTGGAAGGTATTACATATGAAGTATCAATTACTCGACAAGAGCCTGATGGATTTTATCTACCAACATTTAATGAACTACTTTATAAAGAAGTATTACAACCACAGGGTAAAGAGTTTGTAGTACCTGAAATGATGGTAGGTTGGATTCAAGGGAATCATTATGAAATAGATTTTAGTTTAGTAGATGAAGATGAAATATCCAAAAAATTTGGTATAACAGATACAGGGAATCAATTCACTGTTTTTTCAACTGTAATTGAGATTATTAAGAATGAAATAATTCCTATGAACTTATCATCTCTTATAACTTTTACAGCAGGAGAACGTTCACGGCAAAAACTTTATGGAATGCTTGCTAAAGAAATGAGTAGAAAAGTACCACAGTATGAATATATGGGAGAAGTTTGGGATATAAATCATACCATGAAGAGATTTATTTTTGTGGAACCTGATGAACTTATAAATAGCTTAGAAAAGATGGGGATTATAGTATGATACGAATAAGAAGATTTACAGAAGATTCATTTTCACAATTAGATATTCCAGAACAGTTTTTTGTAGTTACTGATTCAGAATATCATATTGATGTAGGGGATATTAAAAAAGGTGTTATAGAGGGCGTTACAGGGGTATCTGGTTCAGCAAATATAGTGTTAAATTTTATGGGTGTTGCCCGTGATTTAATTATTACTATGGATGGTGCTGAATTAGTAAGTAAAAACGATATTTCTCGTATTATGTATGACAACCCCCATTATTTAGTATCTAATAATTTTCAGGCTTTAGCTAGAATTTTTAGTTCAAGACCAAATGACTACTATCATATTTTTAATAATCTATTCTCCTATATGCAGGTTGTTGCTAAAAGATCATCTGATCCTAAACTCAATGCTTTACGGCAAACATGGGAAATGAGGAATCCTCCTGTATTTGAAATAGAGGATGCATTGAAAAAACTCAATTTTAGAATTGATAATATGTATGACTTTACTAAAGTTTTTATTCGGGCTATCAATAGTATTGATGATGAAGATTACTCAGGAAAAGAAATTATAGAGGAACTCACTTATGATGAAATGTATGATTTGCTATATAAAGCAGTACTTAGAGCAGGAGAAATATTTAGTGATGAATCAGAGTGGGTACTGAAAAGTAATAAACTTGTTCTTCCTAAAAGTACTAAATTTGTTATTGGTATGGATAAAATAGAACTTTTTAACAAATGGAAAAACGATGAGTTGACTCCTGTTGAAAAGTTTACTACAAGTGAATACCTAATAGAAAGATGGCAAAAACAAGAAGAACTCATAGAGAATGCAAAAAATAATGGATATGAGTATGCTGTTATAAGTGCTGAAGAGTTTACTAAAGTAAGAGATGAAACAATGAATACAATTGCTGATACAGATAAAAGGCAAGAAGTTCTTTTGAATAAATATCCAGTATTGGAGATAAAATAATGATACGAATAAGAAGATTTAAGGAAGCACAAAATAGGTTTCCTCTAACAGAGAAAAGCATAGCAGAAATAAAAGCTATGCAACGTTCCATTCCTAATGAAGCATACCCAGGAGAAACAGATGAGGATGAGATACTGGAAGTGTTTGAATTACTGTATGAAATAGAGTACAAGTACCATGCTATAAGGAATAACCGTTTCTCAGGGCTTCAGCAGCGACGAG
>JAGYMU010000164.1 GCA_018399995.1 Halanaerobiales bacterium
AAAAATGGGACTGCAAGAAAAAAACGAGATGATTATTAATCAACTAATTGATCAAAGAGAAAACTTTGAAATAATAGATCCTTGGGTTGAGGGAGACCATATGTTATTTCAGATGAATAATATAGCGGCTATTGCTTTGACTTCGAAAAATATTTTTGAGATGATAGATAATATAATACATACAGAAGAAGATAAATTAGAGCTGGTAGATTATAATAAAGTTAATGAAGCAATTAATTTTTTGGAAGATCTTATTAAAAATTATAAAGTAAGAGAGGTTAATAATAATGAAAAAGGGAAAAATATTTAAATGGACCATATTAGCACTACTACTTTTTTTAGTTGTAGGTATAACATTTATAATTGGAAGCAGCTATTTTGAACATAGAAAGTTAGTAGAACAGGAAAAAAATGAATATCCAGCACCTGGTATTCTTGTAGATGTAAATGATAACGGCAATAAGCTGCATGTTTACACTGAGGGTGAAGGGAGCGAAACTCTGGTTTTTATGTCAGGGCTTGGAACTAGTTCACCAGTCTATGATTTTAAAGTACTTTACAATAAATTATCAGATGATTACCGCACTGCTGTTTTAGAGAGAGCTGGATATGGTTGGAGCGATATTAGCTCCAGCCCCAGAGATATAGGAACAGTTCTTGAAGAAAGCAGAAGAGCACTAAGGCTTGCTGGTGAAAAACCCCCTTATGTTTTGTTTCCACACTCTCTGGCTGGACTTGAGGCATTATATTGGGCTAATCTTTATCCAGAAGAAATTGAAGCCATCATTGGATTAGATCCTCTTGTTCCAGGTTATATTGAGCAGGCAGAAGAAAAACTTTCTTTATCCCTTATAATAACCCTACTCACAAGGACAGGTTTAGTAAGAAATCAACCAGATGTTTTTGAAAATAATTTTGATGCTGTGAAAAAAGGACATTTAACAGAAGAAGAAGCTGAAATTGCCAGAACAATTTTTTTCCGCCGGGTTCAAACAAAAAATATGTGGGAAGAAGTAGATATGGTAGATAACAACTCAAAAATAGTTGCTGAACAGGGAATACCAAATATTCCTTTCTATGCTTTTATTTCTACTAAAAATGAAGAAGAACACTGGAGAGATAGTATAATCTCTTATACAAAGGCAAGTGGGGGAAAACACTTTCTGCTTGATGCAGACCACTACATTCATCTTGACTATCCTGAACTTATTGCAGAAAAAAGCAGAGAAATTATTGGAAAATAATTTGAGAAAATTTAAATGGAGTGATACAAATGAAAAAAATATTGATATCTGTATTATTTTTATTAATTATAATTACAACAATGAGTGTTAGTGCTCAAAGTATTATAGAAATTGAATTACCTGAATTAAAAAGGAGTAGTGAAGAATTAATTTTAAAACAGCTCTCTTTTAAAAATGGAGATATTTATAGTGCAAACGAAATAGAATTAAGCCAAAGAAGACTTTTAAATAGTGATTTATTTAATCCATTTACACTTAAAGTTAATAGTGAAAAAACAGCCAAGGAGAATTATCAGATTTTTATTAATGCTGAAGAGAGTGGAATCTTTATGATTCATCCCTGGGAATTTACTATTAGAAAAACAGTCGGCTTATTAGGAGAAAGTTTTGAACAAAAAATAAGAAACCCTGCCGGTAATGGTCTAAGTTATTTATTTGATTTTGACTGGAGCGATGATTCACATAATCAATATGGGCTTGAATATATAGGTGAAAAAGGCAGAGTTTATACTTTAAAATTTAGAAATTTTGATAGGGATTTAGAATTTAATAATACATCATACCAGAGTGAAGGTGCATTTTATCAAGTAAATTTAGAAACACTTCCCTCATTAAAAATAAATAATATCTACAGCCTTAAGTTCCAAGAAAATGATTATATAATTAATAATGATATTCAAAAACAAAAGTACTTAATTCCAGCTTACACATTTAATTACGAGAATCATTTTAAATTTGAAATAGAACTGAGCCGAGCTTTTTCTTTAAATGATAATTATGATGATTTTAATAGCCTTAAATTCAACTATAATAAAAGATATAATTTAACTGAAAGTTCAATAATTATTACAGATCTAAAAGGGGGAGCCCTCTCAAAAGATACACCTTTTAACTATCAATTTACAGCAGGTTCTTTTAGCAAAAATGATGGAGGTATTCCTATTCGAGGCCAAGATTATGAATTTGCAGGTACTAAATATATTAAAAATACCATTGAGTATCAAAAAGAACTCTGGAGAAGAGATTTGTGGGGAGTTATATTTATTGATAGTGCTAAAATTGCTGAATCTAATGAAGAATTAGGAGACATTGATTGGGAAAATGATGCTGGAATAGGCTTGATATATTATTCCTTTTTAGGACCAATTAGGGCAGATATAGCTTATGATAATTTGGATAGTGAAGCAGAATTTAATATTGGTTTTGGTAGTTCATTCTAAAATTTATCCTGCATTGAA
>JAGYMU010000165.1 GCA_018399995.1 Halanaerobiales bacterium
GATATTTTAAATAATTATCTATATTCCAAAATTGTAGAAATAGATAGAAATAAAAAATAAGGAGCAAAAAATGAAAAAGACAACAGGTTTAGTAGGTTTAATCCTTCTTGTATTATTAGTATCAGGGTTAAATTTTGCATTCGCAGATGAAATAGATGATCTAAGAACGCAATTATTAGAGGCATTAGATGGGTCAGTCTTTGACTTAGTTTATGCAGATCCCGATGTTGTTAAAGCAGCAATAAAGTTAGGAAATATAGGAAATCCAAGAGCAATACAAGTTTTAATTGAAGGCTTAAAAACAGTTTGGGATAAAGCAGCTCCATATTCAAGTGCAAGCACTATAGATAAACTAGAACAATTTTCAGATCCAATATCTAGCGCATTAACCAAATCGTTAGTTAATCTTGATAAGCAAAATCCAAGTGAACTTGATGACTTAATACCTGATTTAATTAATTTATTTGAAAATACTACATCTGCACCTGATAAATATTATAAAAACTTACAGGATTTCCCAGTTAGTTTAGCCGCTTTAGATTGTTTAGTTGAAATAGCTAAGCAAAATCCAGACCGAGCGGATGAAATAGAAAACATATTTCTTAATGCTATAAAAAACGAAAATGATCATACCCAAAGATACGCGGCATGGGCATTAGGAGAATTAAATGTACCAGAAGCAATACCATATTTACTTAAAATATCTAAAAACGAAAACCCATGGATATATCGAAAAAATGCAATAGGAGCTTTAGGTAAGATAGGATCTCCGGATGCAATAGATACTTTAATAAATATATTAGAAGATGAAAATGAAAGTACATATATCCGTACATATACAATCGAATCCTTAGGTCAAATAGGCAAAAAGAACCCTGGCGAAGTAAGTAAAATAGTGCCATCTTTAATTGAAGCAATGGGAGATGATTCTCAAGCTACTATCGCTCATGATACTATTTCAGAAAAAGCATCAGAAGCTCTAAATACAATAGGTACCCCAGCTGTACCATATTTAATTCAGGAATTTAAGGAAAATGGAAATCAAGATATTCGTAAAAAGATAGTACAAATTTTAGGTAAAATAGGAGATATAGCAGCTATCCCAGTTTTAACAGATGCAGCAAAAAACGATTCGGATCCTTATGTGCGTTCTTATTCAGTAGAAACTTTGGCCAATATAGCCACAGAGCATCCTGATACAGCAAAAAAAATAGTACCAACTTTGATTGAATTATTAGGAGATAAAGGAGGGTTATCTTTTTATAAAAGTATAGGAGCAATGGCAGGGGATGCTTTAGTTAAGATTGGTAAACAAAACCTTGACGCTGTAATGAAACCTCTTCAGGAATTTATAATAAATGGAGGGGGAAATGACCAAGCAACAAGTTTTGCAAAAAAAATATTAATAATTCTGGAAGCTCCGGTTCCAGAAGAGCCAGAAGCATATCTAAATAATAATCCCAAAATGTTAAACAATGATGATAACGATAATAATATTGGGATAGAAAACGACACTGTTGCTTTTGATTCTTTTAATAACTTAATGTAATCATAAATATAAATAGGCTTAGTTTGATAATTTTAAAAATTTAGGAGGTGATAAGGTTTATGTAAAAAATTTGCAAGAGGCAAAAACGAACTTAACAAAATGTCAAAAAAATAAATTAAAGGAGGTATTTAAAATGTTGAAGTTAAAATTAACAGTTTTATTAGCAATTATAGGATTATTTAGTATTTCATCAGTATGTAATGCTGTCGTAGGTCAATCATTAATATCAACAGGCTCAGAAGGAGGAGGGCAAATAGCTCCCACTATGAATATAGGGGATAAAGAAGATGAAGTTTATCCTACACAAATGCCTATCCCAGGAAACCCACCAGGAAACCCAGAAGTGCAGGAAGCAAAAGAACAGATTGATGAAGCTTTTTTTGCAGCTGAGCAAGCAGGATGTGAATGGGAAACATATTTTAAAGTTTCTTCATCCGAGATTATTGATATAGCGGAGGATTTTCTGTTTTCTTCTGGGACTACAGAAATCCCTGAAATAACACTGCGTCTAAATTGTGGTGATATGACTGGTTTTAATGCTATAAATGAATTGGAAAACAAAGGATATACAGTTCAATCTAAATATAAGAACCTTATACAAGTTACAGCCCCAATTAATATCATTTTTAACACAGAAACAGGGCTTCAAACTTTTGATTGGATAAACCAAGCTTCTTTACCAGCAGTCGCTCGCCCTCAACCTGGTCTCTAATTGATGTCAATTAATATTTTTTATTCAAAGATGCACTCGCTTTTTTGCCAGAGCGCATCTTTCTTCCCCAAAATACGCCTATTTCCTACCAATAAAGTTTTATATGTAAAACTTTATAATTAAACACGGTGCATAGTTAAATTAATTTTTTAGTTTATTTATCTATTAAAGAAACTATGTTATGTTAAAAAATCATTTTATCTTAGGGATTACTG
>JAGYMU010000166.1 GCA_018399995.1 Halanaerobiales bacterium
CTGATAAAACTCTAATTCTATCTCCAACTTCCAAAACTACATCTCCGATTTCAACTTCTTCTTTAATCTCAATAATTTCTTTTTTCATACTACAAATCCTCTACTTTAATTTTTTCTTTTCTTGTTTTATGTCTAAACTCCAATAACTGAAGTAAAAAACCTTTTTTATCTCTTAGCCTATCAAACATAACCCCTTCTTTACTAATACGCATTTTGCGGTTAGCAAGTTCATTCAATACAAATAAAATACCGAGTAGTATTCCTGTTAAAAATCCCATCTGAAACCACTCAGGCAATCCGCTTAAAAATTCCCAAAAACTCATTACTGTTACCTTCTTAAATATTCATTATAAAATCTAATAATTGTTTTTCGTTCCATGAAAGTTTATGCTCTGCCCAGGCATTAAATATATGGTCGTTTTTAAGTGTTTGAATAAATTTGAGCTTATCCTCTCTTGAGTCCAGTTTAATTGTATTCCCGTACTTATCAACCTCTACTTCACCGTGTAAAATATCACTAAGATATTGTAAAAATTCATCAGTATCCCTAAACTTTTCAGTTTCCAAATCAAATATGTTATTCCTATCGTATTGTATCCAAGGCATTTCATTCAGTTGACGTATTTTTACCATTGTATCAAACTCCTTTTATTCCAGCTATACTGTTATTAATAAACTCTTTTTCATCCGCAAGGTCAGCTAATTGTTGTTTGATATCTTCCTTTTCATTAGCATCATCAGTTTGGGATTGTCTCATTTTTAAATCAGCTACATCTTGATCAATACGCAATAATCTCTGTTTTAAATCAGTAACCGCTGGGTCTTCCTCTTCATTAAATTTTCGTATCTTAGTCATTATATTAGCCCCCGATTTCTAAGTTTGCTATTAAGCATTGACGCCATTGGATTTATAAAAAATTTGATTTGACGCATAAGCCCATAGAGATGTTTGTCTAAAAATGCTTGCCCATCCCCATGAAAAGCATCCCATCTTTGGGGTTTACGATTTTCGGGGTATATAGAGGCATCTATTTGCGTATTCCAAAAATTGAAACCCTGCATTTGGAAACTTGGGCTTGTACTAAATATTTGAACATCTGATACCTCAAGTATTTCCTTCATTTCTTTTTGCCCTATTTTTTCACCCTCAAATGCTTTTACCCATTCAAGTGCATCTATTATTCGTATTTGTATTTCGTATGTTCTACTTCTGTTTCTTTTAATGCGTAAATTATCAGGATCTACTTCACCCTTTGGTCCATCATAAAACCTGTATGAACTGTCTATATTATCATTTGGGTTTTTATTTCCAAGCTCTGTTGCCTCAGTAAGAAATTGAAACATAACACTATTATCTGCTTCATTAATAACACAATCAATAAGTTTAGCAGTAGTATTTTCAGTACCCATTGTTCTGTTACGATCTTTTCTCCATGTTTGAGTGAAATTACTTATATTCCCTGCATCAGCTAAATCATACAATGTAATCTCATTTAGTGTATTCTTAGGTATAAACAACTCTAACCTTTTTTCCAGTATTTGTTTTTCTAAACTTGCCCTATAACCGTCTAAAAACTTCTTATAAAATATAGTATTTTGAAAAGCCTCTACTGCTTCCATGCTTGTATATACCATGTGTACATTCCTTGAATCATTGGCAAGAAAATATACAGCAAAATCATTAAGGTAAAGAGGGTCTCGATTAATTCGCTCTAAATACCGCCTGATGTTTCTATGCAAAAGTGAAGCATTAGCCACATATGTTTCATCAGTATTAGCCAAATAAATACCTCGTATTTCTCCTTCTTCATCTTCTTTTTTAATCTCATTGAGTTCTTGTCTACTGGGGTTTACATGAAGAGAATAATTTTCTCCATCCTCTGAGCTTTTAACATAATCAACAAACCTTTCTTTTATAGCCTTTTTACTTTCAAATATTTTACTGTAGTTATCTTCATCTACAAATCGGTCCCCAGCTAAATCAATAGGTATCACAAGAGCGCCACGTAAATTCCCATTATAATCTTCTATATCAACAGGAGGAGTCATTGGAGTATATTTATTAGTTCCATGAAATAAATCAGTACCATTAAAAATGGTAGCTACCCTAGGGTAACTTTTAATACGGTAGTTAGTAACAAGAAAATCTCTATTGGAATCATAAAAAATCCCAAGTATCTTATATGAGGAGACTACAAATCGAACTACTCGAACATTTTTCAGCTCTTCCAACCCCAATCGTTTTTTTAATAATTGCCCTGTGGTTGCCATATATTACACTTCCTTATAATTATCGATTATTTGTTGTACCGCTGGTGGTAGTGCCATGTTATGGGGGGCACAATAAAACTTTCTACTTGTCATATAACGTAGAGAAACAGTACCAATAATCTCTGATACTCTGAGTACTAAATAGAAAGGAGTTGA
>JAGYMU010000167.1 GCA_018399995.1 Halanaerobiales bacterium
ATGATAAACAGCAGTTTTCTTTTCAAGATTAAAAAGTCAAAATTTTTCACAGAAATCCCCCCTGTTTAAAATAGAAGTAGCTTAATAAGATAAAATTTGTTTTATGTTATCTAGTTCTATATAAGGAAAATAATTCCTGCATAATATTAAATATTTTTACATTTTTTTCTTTTATACTAAAAAGAAAAACCGCACTCAAAGCGGTTTTAATCTTCAAATATTCAATTTATAAAAGATAGATCTTTATTTTCATCATAAAGATTATCTTCTTCATGCTTAAAATATAATTCCTGGCCTTCTTCTAATTCCGATAATGCTTCTTCCCCTTGATAATATCTCCAGCCTGCAGCAAAAAAACTAACTGACCTTTGTTCTTCTTTTTCCTCAATAGTCCTCATAAATTCTAATGTATCTGTGTTTAATTTGCCACCAGTTTTTTTCAATACTTCTTTTCTTTTTATTAATATTTTAAGTGCAATTATTTTATATATTTCTGCCATAAAATCATTAGGAATTTTTTTTAAAGCTCTAAACCAAAAACTATTGACTGATCAATAAACTCATAACCCACAAAAGCATTAAAACAGTCTTCTTTTTTTCTGATCCTTAAGGTTATCTCATCCCACTCTTCTGTGCGGAGATTGTATTCTCCATCACTGTCGAGTGACCAGGCTGACTGCGGCAGATCACCTTTTAGTTCAAGGCTTAAAGCTGCTCTGATAAGCTGCTCCTCATCTTCTCTATCATCAGGCAGTGGTGAATAATTACCAGTACTTTTATCTAAATAGTAGAGCTTAGAATTTATAATCATTTTTTCTGTCAGCTCATTTTTAAAACTGAAACCTGTATTTAATCTGCTGTAATGATAATCTAGATCATAACTGCTTTTATAATAATCAATCCGATAATTATGTTTAATATAATAAGAAAAAACTGAGTTGATTTTTAAATCCCAGCTTAAATTATAGCCAAAGCGGTACTTATTCAGCTCTACCCCAGCATTTTCTACTCTGCCAAAAGCTGTATAGGGGCTAAAACCATCCCAAGCTAAATAACTTAAGCTTAAATAGGGATAATAGTTATAACTTTCTCCATCTACATATTTTAAATTCCAGTTGATGGGCCAGCTATTTCCACTTAAAAAATATTTTTCTGCAGTTTTTTCTTCTTGATTATACTCCTGGCTCAGCCTCACATTGATACCACTTTTAAATCTATAACCTGTGTCAATAAAATAGATATTTTCATTATCATTTTCTAAAAGATCTCTATATATACCAGTTTCAAAATCAAGTCTTTCGCTCCTGTAATCAAAAGCTAGTGAAGCTTTTTCTTCTTCATCATCTATTTGCCCGGCTTCTTTGTCATATTGATAAAGATAATTATATTTAACTTTAAAATCTAGCTGGTCACTAAGCTTATAGCTGTGCTCATAATCAATATTTTTTTCTTCATCACCAGACTTCCAATAGTAAAATTTACCTCTATTTTTATCATTAATCCTATAGGGATAGGAAAACTCTACTGTAGCTCCTGCTGAACCAGCATAGCCGATGACCGGCACTGGTATCGTATTGAGCAGGCTATCATCACCATTTTTAGCATCATAATTAACAGAATAATAGGGTAAATAAAAGATAGGTATACTGCCAATATAAGGAATAATAGTGTAGATACTTACTTTTTTATCTGCATCTATTTTGATCTCTTTTACCTTGAAATGGTAGTGGGGATCTTCTCTATCACAGGGTGTAAACTCTGCCTGAGTAACTGCTGCCTCAACTGGAGAGACTGATAGAATGCTTAAGCTTTTCCCAGATATTTTCAGTTCACCAATTTCGGTTTTTGCCCCATAAAGAGTACCCCGCTCATTTTTATAATCATACTCTAAACTATCCCCAAAAATCTTATTAGTGGGAGAACTGAGCAAAATATTACCTTGACCCTTAATTGTTTCGGCTTCAGTATTTACAATAAACTGGTCTGCCTCAATTATCAGTTCAGCTGAGTTGAATGAAGCATTACCAGTAAATTTTATTATATTACGAGCTTCACTAAAGCTTATCTCATCTCCTTTAACTATATATTCTGAGTCTGCAGCTGCAGAATAAGCTGTAGATAAAATAATCAGTATAAAAGAGACAAAAAGTATTTTTATTAAATTTTGATAAAGATCAGTTATTTTTTTAAGCACAATAAATCCCCTATTTGCTAAAATAAAAACCCGCCATTAAGGCAGGTTCTTTGCATAGAAATAATCTTTATTCGATAAGTATTCCATTCAGTTCTTTACTTTCTGTTATCTGAATAAATAGGTTTGAACCAGCTGGAATTTCTTTTTCTTTACCTTCTACAAAAAAACCAGCAACTACCCCCGGCAGACCAAGTAATGCTGTTCCAAGTATACTTGCACCGATT
>JAGYMU010000168.1 GCA_018399995.1 Halanaerobiales bacterium
CATTATTTCTTTTTCGTTTACTGCATCTTTAAGATCAAAATTTTCTTTTCTTTTGGCTATAATCGCTTCAATATGGGCATCTTCTAATTGGTCTTCCAGAAATTCGATTTTTTCTAGTAACATTTCATATTCTTCAATATCCATCATAATACCTTCAATGTCATTATTCCTGGTAATAAAAAGCGGGGACTCTTTTGTTTTATCTAACATTTTACTAAAATTACGAACAATTTCAGAAGATGAGACCATATGATCTCTATCAATTCTTAAAGTAACCATTATCTGCACCTCCATAAATTAAAATATTTTATAAATGATTATCTTAATTAAATTATACATTAAATTTTATGTAAAATCAATTGTAATATTTTTAGTTTTGGTTTATAGAAGTGTTTTAGCTTAGAATTTAATTATTATTTTAAAAGATTTTTTAAACCAGCTCTTTCGTATAACGTCCCGAGGGTTCCCGGCGTGCTCGTACCCGTTAGGGTCTGGCAGAAAGTTTGCTACCTAAAATACTTACCTAAGTAATTGTAAACTTTGTGACAGAGAGCATGTCCGAAGGCAGGCTGGTCTTTAGCCGTAGCGGGAACCCTCTGTTAGACGACGTGCCGGACATTTTACTTCAATCTTTTCCATTTTGCATTTCTTCCTTTTCCTAAAACTTCTATTTCCTCTTCTTTTTTTAACTTCCTAAATACTCTATTAATTGTAGAGTCAGACACATCCGGACAGGCATTTCTAATATCTTCTTTTGTAAATGTTCCTAAAATATTTTTTACAGCTTGTTCTACTCTATAACTTTTATTCCCTTTCTTACTATTTACTAATCCTACTCTATCTTCAAATTCTTTATAGGCAGCAAGCAAAGTACCTAAAAAATAATCTAACCATATGAACAAATTATGATTACCATCATGCCAACCCATCGAGGACTTATTCAAAGTTTCATAATAACTGGATTTACTTTCTTCTATAATTCTTTCTAAACTAATATATCTTCCAACTTTATGATTATATTTATATAATAATAACAATGTCAATAATCTTGACATCCTTCCATTCCCATCATTAAAGGGATGAATACACAGAAAATCCAATATAAAACTCCCTATTAAAATTAAAGGTTCTATATTTTCTTCTCTCATTTCTTTATCTAAATAATTACACAACTCTTCAATAGCTTTAGGTGTTCTTGATGCAGAAACAGGTTTAAATCTTACATACTTTTCTCCACTAGGTAATATTTCCCCTATAATGTTATCTTGGCTTTTCCACTGTCCTCCCTTTGAGGAAATATATTTATATAAGTCTCTATGCAATTGTAAAATTATGTTTGGTTTAATAGGTATAGCATCATAAGAAGTATGAATGGTATTCAAAACATCTCTATAACCAGCAATCTCTCCTTCTGAACGATCCTCAAGTATCGTATTATCTTTCATTATTTCCTTTAAACGTTTATCTGTAACAACAATACCTTCAATACTATTAGATGCTTTAGTACTTTGAATAATTGCTACTTCTTGTAATTTATCTAATATCTGCGGTGATTGCTCAATATATAAATCTTGTTTTCCTTTATATTCATTTATTTTTCCTACTAATTTTACTGTATTCATTGGAATATTCTCATTTTTTAATTTCTCATCTCTAAATGACATCATAAATATACTCATCCTTTCATAAACATATTCATCAAATTATTATTGACTATATTTATTATATCATAAACATATTCATTTTAATATAAAAATATTCATTTAAATCACAAATGAATACGTTAACAGGAAAGATGATTATATTTTTGCATAGGCATGTCGTCTAACGTTACTGGTGTTCCCGACGTGACTGTGCCTGGTCATTTACTCATACATTTCATACTAAGGCTTTGCAGGCTGTTTGCTTGAAAATTGTCTTCATCATTAATTGCAAATAGCATGACAAAAGTCATGTCCCGGAGGGCAGGCTGCTCTTTAGCCGAAGCGGGAACACTCTGTTATCTGCTGTATTATACCGGGATCTAATGTTTAAAATATTTATTGATGTCTTTTTAAAAAGTCTTTTGCTGTCATTATTATTGGTCTTTCTATCTCTATATTAAAAAAATCTTTATCTCCAGTTATTAAGTAATCAACATCTCCTAATATAGAGGAAACTAATATAGGTAAGTCTTTTTGATCTCTAATATCTGGGTATTCTTTTTTATCAATTTTCTGTGGAGTATATACTAATTCATAGCTTAATTTGGAAAGAAATTCCTCAAGACATGAAATTTTATTATTGAATTTCCTATCAAATACTTCATGAAGTTCCTCTATTATTTGAGAACATCAAACTAAATGGTATTTATCCAAAACTTTCTCTACTAATTTAGATGGAGTTGATCCT
>JAGYMU010000169.1 GCA_018399995.1 Halanaerobiales bacterium
GATTAAGAACAAATTGATCATTGCCTCCCACTACAAAATTCAATGTATAGTCAAAAGTTTTATCACCAGAATCAGAACCTCTAAAATCTTCCCCATTTAATAATTTGACACGATATTTACCATTATTATTTGTATCCTTATACACATTTACAGGAAAGTACTCAGCAAAGGTAGAATCACAAGCCTGCTGTACTGTATTATCCTCTTTTGCAAGTTCTCCGTAAAATTCTGGATAATAAAAATTCCCAAGAGCCATGAAACTAGTATTATCCCACCCCATGTATACTTCTGCACCATTACATAAGAAAACATCGGACAAAGTACTATTCTTATAAGAATTACATGCAGAAATATGAACAAAACTCCCTGGATATGTATAATTCTGGAAAAATGTGGGGTTTAAAGAAAAAACAATTATAGGAATTTCAATGCCAAAGAATTTCCCTGGAATAGTACTTATTATAATTTCTCTAGGATGTGTTGTTAAGCTTCCCCATAACATGTTTATACTCGCAGAGAGAGCTTTCTCACCAGTAGCAATGCCTACGCGGCCATTTGAGTCTGTTGATCCATGGGTTGACATATAAATAAAATCATAATTACCTAAAGTTCTCATTAAATCAACCGATACTTGTTCTCCATAGAATATTTCTATATTATTTTCGTTGTATCCACATTGGATAAGACAATTACTAATCGCATTTACTGATTTATCTTCATAGCCCTCTATATGGTCAAAAGGCAAAAGTATTATTGCCTTTTTATCTTCAGAATCTCTAACAATTTCTCTTTCAACAATAGTATTATATCCTTTTTCGGAGGCATTAAATTCACCCAAAGATCTGAATGGTTCAGTTATAATTGTTCCTTCTACACCACTTTTATATGTAATCCATATGGAACTATCATCTTCTACAACTTCAACATTATCGACATTGGGTTTTGTTTTTAGATATTCTATCGTTTTTTGTAAGGCATCAGGATCATCCTGAGATTCAAGTTGTTCGAAATATTTTCCACCCAAATCCTGAGTTTCCAATATTTCTTTTGCTTTTTCTTCAATAGATGATGGGCCTGGTGAAGAAGGACCTGGAGAAGAAGATTCTGTTACCACAATAGTAAAGATCTGCGTAATACTTGTCTTTCCATCAGATATCTCTACAGTAACCTCATAACTTCCAACAGCAACAGGAGTCCAACTGATTATTCCTTCCACAGATATCTCCATACCATCGGGTGCGGTAGTTAATGTATAGGCTAGGGAATCCTCATCAGGATCAGTGGCTTCTACATCATAAGTATATACTTGTCCTACAATGGCATCGGTAACAGGAGTGGAATTAATAATGGGAACCTGATTTTGGGGGGGTAACAAAAAACAGGCGCTTAGAAAAAGTGAAAATAACAATAAAGATATTACAATTAATATTTTATTGTTTGGTATATTATTCATTATAAACATCCTCCTATTTATTTCATTGAGAGTTTTTATTTATATATCTCCGTCATTCGTTAGAATGCGAAAAAATTTCAAATCTATTAGCCAACTTTATACCGAAATCTCACCCTAATGCCATATTGGTTGATTTCTGCTTACTGTTAAAAGATTTATTTAAATATAAATCCTAAAAAAATTCACCAGATAAAAAAGCCGGCAATCTGGCAACCCTAGTGTGTAAGAATACACACTTTAGGCCCATAACTTTGCGCCCTGCCCTTTCGGGCAGTTTGCCTTTATCAGCTTTTAACAAATACATCAATTTTATTTGCCTTTTAAATAAATTGCTTAGTGATAAGAAAAAATAGTACAGTAAAATTGTTTGCTTTACTATATTAAATATTTATTGTTGTATTTTGTTTGATATATAACTAGGATTTTACTTGGAGTAATAATAACCGGATACAATGAAGTGCTTCTTTTTTTGTTATAAAAACTGCTATTGACTTTAATATTCTATTATTATTTACAATATGTATTGGATATTTTATTAATATTGTTTATTATAATCTTTGGCTATTAAAAATGCAAAAACTTCTTATTTATATTTTCTATGAAACGGGTAAAAGTGCCTGAATATCGTCCATAAGGTTTGAACTTTTATAAGTTTATTAGCACTTTTCCACAAAATTCCCTACCATTGTGGATAAATATAGAGATAATAAGCTTAATAGAGGTTTAATGAGGGATTATTGCTAATAAATACCTATATATGGGTTATTTCTGGATAACTGGAAAAAATATGCTTAAATATAGCCTTTTTAAGAGCTTATTTTATACCAATATGACCTATAACCCTTGGTAATAAAATATTCCTTTATATC
>JAGYMU010000017.1 GCA_018399995.1 Halanaerobiales bacterium
GAATATTACTAAATGCAAGAAAAGAGCCGGACGGCCCTTTTCAATTAAAAATTGTCTTTATATATTTTTAAAGTTTCTATTACTGTTTCTTTATCTTTTAATTTATTTATTTCGTTCTTAATATAAGTCGAGTTTTTCAAACCCTTTAAATACCAGCTAATGTGCTGCCTCATCTTGGGTACTGCAACATCTTCACCATAATAATCAACTGCTAAGTTTAGATGTTTGATAGCCATATCTATTTTGGCGGTTGGTTTTGGTTGCGGTAAAATTATAGAATCACTAAAATACTTTACCAATCTTTTTATCAGCCAAGGGTTTCCCCTTAGCCCTCTACCCACCATAATTCCATCACATTTTGTATACTCAAACATTTTTTTGGCAGATGCAATATCTATAATATCTCCATTTCCAATAACAGGTATATCAACTGCTTTCTTTACTTTTCTTATTATTTTATAATCAACATCACCAGAGTAAAATTGTTCTCTGGTCCGCCCGTGTACTGCAATAGCTGCAGCTCCTTTTTCTTCTGAAATTTGCGCAATTTCAACTGCATTTAATTGGCTCTGATTCCAGCCAGCGCGAATTTTAACAGTAATGGGAGTTCTTAATTCTTTTACTATTCTTCTTATGATTTTTGCAACCTTTTTAGGTTCTTTCATCAGGGCTGAACCAGCCCCGTTTTTCACTACTTTAACAACAGGACAACCCATATTAATATCTATAAAATCTGGTTGATATTTCTCTTCAATAATCTTGCCAGCCTTTGCTATAAAATTGGCATCTTCTCCAAAAATTTGAATATTAATATAGCCGTCTTCTTGAGTATTATAATCCAATAATTTTACGGTCCTATTATTATTGTAAACCAAGCCCTTACTTGAAACCATTTCACTATATATGAATTTAGCTCCCATTGATCTCAAGATTTGTCTATAGGGATAATCTGTAACTCCAGCCATTGGTGCTACAGCAATAGGAGGTAATACTTCTTCATCTGAAATTTTCATTTTTTTCACCTATTCAATCAAATTATCGTTTCTTAAAAATCTTAAAAAAACTAAGTTTATAATATATACATTATATATTTTTTTATTCCATATTACAAAAAAACACCCGGATTACCCCGGGTGTTTAATATATTATATTTTATTGTTACTCTATAATTTACAGTTCATCAGGTGAACTTGGGACTACAACTTCGCCATTCATAATTTTATCTCTATATTCATCTACCTTATCTATTACTGCTTGAGATACCATATTTTCAGCCTGTGGTCTATAGATGCCTACACCATTATTATCCAAACCATATACCTGTACACCTGGTTCGAAATTACCATTATATAGCTTTTTGATTTCATTATATACAGAATTATCCACTCTTTTAATCATACTGGTCAACACATAAGCAGGAGCTAAGTGATATTGAGGAGAATCAACACCTATAGCATAAAGTCCTCTTTCCTTAGCAGCTTTGATTACACCAATACCACAAGAACCGGAAGCATGATAGATTACATCTGCTCCTTGGTCATATTGAGTAAAGGCCAACTCTTTACCAGCTTGCGGATCATCAAAAGCACCTGTGTATGCTACAAAAACTTCAGCATCAGGATTTACTGCCTTTACACCGGCGCGGAATCCCGCTTCAAATTTCTGAATTAGAGAAGTCTCCATTCCACCAATATATCCAATTTTATCTGTTTCAGTGGCCATACCTGCGACTACTCCGACCAAAAATGACCCTTCATGTTCTTTAAAGGTAGCTGATACCACATTAGGACCTTCAACAACTGCATCTACTATACCGAATTTAACATCAGGATACATACTTGCAACTTCACCCATTGCATCTGTAAATAAAAAGCCTATTCCCCAAACCATGTCATAACCCTGTTCAGCAAAACTAGATAGATTGGGCATATAATCTGTCATGGTATTAGATTCAATAACATTAATCTCTATCCCAAAATCTTCTTGCGCACGTTGCAATCCTCTCCAGGCAGAGTCATTAAAAGACTCATCACCTAAACCACCAACATCAGTAACCATACCAACCTTGAGATCTTGAGCTGTGCCTGCAGCACTAAAACCCATTACTAATGTAAGTGTTAATGCAACAATTACAAACAAACTTAATTTTTTCAAAATAACTTCCCCCTTTTAAATTAGTTGTTGTCTTTTAATAAAATTCACTTTATCCAACTTTGTTAGAGTCAATTATATAATTCAAGGTTAATGATGTTATTCCTGCTTAAATAATATCAAAATCTCAAAGAAGTCTTATTAATACTAACATCTCCAGCAATATATTTTTCTATTTTCCCATCCTGTTTTTTTAAGATAAGTTCCCCTTTATTAGTAATACCGATAACTTCTCCATAAACTAATTTGTTATCCACAGTTTTGACATTTATAATTTTATGCATCATTGACATTTTTTCTTTCCACTGTTTGATAATCTTATTATATTTTTCGGCTCTATATTGACTATAATAAAAAGCGAAACTATCTAAAATATTTGATAATAATTTTTCTCTTTGTATAAAATGATTTTTTATAATTCTCAGAGAAATCGCTTGATCTTTAATATCATCAGAAAATTTTTTTTGATTTACATTAATACCTATTCCCACAACTGCTCTCTCTAATTTACTGCCTGATATCCTGCTCTGTGATAGAACTCCACATAACTTTTTATTTTTATACAATATATCATTTGGCCACTTTAAAACTGTTTTAATATCAAGCTTATTAATTGCAGAATGAACCGCCAAAGCACCTATTAAGGTTAATAATGGCAGCCTTTCTATCTCCTTTTCTGGTTTTAAAATAAGGCTAAACCATAGACCCTCTCCTTTTTTTGAATACCAGTTTCTATTAAGTCTACCTCTACCTTTGGTTTGTTCTTCACTTAATATAACTAACCCTTCCTTAACTTCGTCCCGGGGTAAATTCAAGGCTAATTCATTAGTAGAAGTGACGGTATCAAAATACTTAATTTCACAAAATAAATTGTTATTCATATTCTCCTTAATTACTTCAATATCAAGCTTCATCAAGTTTTCACTTCCCATTGACATCTTGTTATTATTATAATATAATTTTAGTTGTAAAGCAAAGATTAAAGACTAAAGAAAGGAGCTTTTTAAAAATGATACCTTATAAAAAATTGATATTTATTATGATTATAGTTTTGTTAACTGCATTAACTGCATCACCAGCAATACTTGCCCAAAGTGAAGCTGCTCAGGAGACCAAAGAAAAAGTATATATTACTGAAAGTAATTTCTTTGCAAATATTGCTGCTGAGGTAGATTCAGGCGTCGTAAAAGTTACTACTATTACTAAAAGAGAAAGCTCACAAACTGAAAACGAATTATATGATGATCCATTTTTTAGATATTTCTTTGGGGATCAATTCCCAGATATCCCTGAAAATATTGAGGGATATGGCAGTGGGTTTATAGTAACTGAAGAGGGCTTCATTGTAACCAATGAACACGTTATTCATAATGCCGATGAAATTAAGGTGAATTTAAACGAAATAGAAAAACCAATTGAAGCTGAAGTAATCTGGTCAGATTATAATTTGGACCTGGCAATCATTAAAATAGATGTAGAAAAAACTTTGAAACCTATCAATATTGGAAACTCTGATAATATTAGACCCGGTGATTGGGCTATTGCTATAGGTAACCCCTTCGGTTTTGAACACACAGTAACAACGGGTGTTATTAGTGCACTTGGTCGCCCAATAAAAATACCAACTTCTCAGGGACAGCTGAGGACTTATAAAAATTTAATTCAAACTGATGCTGCTATAAATCCGGGCAACAGTGGTGGACCCTTGTTAAATATAAAGGGGGAAGTAATAGGTATTAATACAGCTGTTAGCTCCCAAGGACAAGGAATTGGCTTTGCTATACCTATTAACGAAGTTAAACAAGTAATTGACGATCTTAAAACTAAAGGTGAAATTATCCAACCCTGGCTGGGAGTATCGGTAGGACAAATCAGCCCAGAGGTTCAGGAATATTTTAATTTAGATTCTGATCAAGGTGCTATTATCCTTGATGTTTTAACCGATAGTCCAGCTGATAAAGCAGGTTTAAAAACATATGATATCATTAAAGAAATTGATCAGGAAATTATCAATAATCCCGAAGATGTTGTCCAAAAAATAAATGAAAAGGAAATTGATGAGAAAATATTAATCAAAGTACTAAGAGAAGGTGAATCTGAAATATTATTTGCAAGAATAGGCAAAAAGCCAAATCAAATTTAACTGTGTTTTAATAAATAGAATAAACCTCATGATCTAAACATCTTATTAGCTTATTCATACAAAACCCCCTTAAATAAGCCGCTGTATAGTCGTTTTATACTAAGGGGTAGATAATCATTTATTCTCTTTATTGGCATATATCTTGCTCTTTTAAAGTACAATTTAACAGATAATATAATGAGTCCCCTCTTTTATAAAAACATAAGAGGGGATCTTTTTACTTTTATGCAGTACAAAATTATTTTTTTAAGCTAAGAACAAATATATATACTATTTAATTTAATATCTCAAAAGATATCTTGATATAAGAACAGTCTACACACCGTATTTACTCATTTAAATACTTTTTTTGCCTTCTATTTACAAGAGCTGAGCTTATCTAATTTGATACCTTAATTCTTCCAGTGTCGCATTTTTAAGCTTATCTTTTACAAAAATAATTAATACAAAAGTTAAAAAAATAAAATTTTCTTGAAAGTAAAATATCTATCTGCTAATAATAAGCATAATTACTTAAGGCCACCTTATATAAATAACCTTTTTATTTAAGATGTTTCAAAAACATTTAACACCTTGTTTTTAAATAGTATATTAATTAAATAACTATAAATTACTATATTAATTGGTTGGCTGACTAGTCTAGGAATTAATATCGGCTTATATGGAACCCCAAATAATATATGAATGAAATAAGTTACTAAAATGATCGAAGTTATGATTTGACCGACTGCAATAGAAATTAATATATATTTGATCTGTCTTTTTTCTTTAAAGAAATATATTAGGATAAATCCCGGTATAAATCCCGTTAAAAAAGCAGTTAATGTGAAATGAGGCATATAAGCACCCATTGGACTTACCCAATAACCAATTAGATCAGTTAAAGCCCCCACTATTCCACCAGCAAAAGGTCCAAAAACCATACCTGCAAATATTATGGGAAGTGATCCAATACCAATTCTTATCCCTTCTATCCCAAACAAAGGCAGTCTCAAACTTAAAAATCTCGTCAAAATTACACCAAGAGCTGTCAGCAAAGACAAAAAAACCAGTTTTCTTGTAGATATTTTCATTTAATGATCCCCTCTTCTGGTGATGAATGAAGTCTGCACCAAAGAGAATACCCTTTGAGGACAGCGGACGCGAGTTTCACACCGCAGTTCATAAACATTCGTTCTAAAGCAACGTCCCATCTTTAGACACTTTACGCGTGAAATCTACTCAATCATCATATTTTTATGCTCTTTTATTTTGTATTTTATTAATTTTCTTTTTCCTTTTTTACTTCTTCTTCTGATTCTTCTGGATCTTCTTTTTCAATATCTTTATCTAATTTTTCTTCTTTTAGGTTTTTTCCATCTTTTTCATCATTTTTCTCTTCATTACTTTGGTCATTTTCTTTAGTTTTCTCATCTTGATTATTATTATTTCCATATTCATCTTCAGGAGTTAATTCCTTATTTTCAATTAATTTATGGATTTGTTTTGCATTCAAGGTTTCTTTTTCTTTAAGTGCAGCAACAATCCTTTCCACTGCATCTCTATTTTCTTTTAAGAGATTTTGAGCTTTATCATAACAATATTCAATAATGGAACGTACTTCTCTATCTATCTCTGCAGCAACTTTTTCACTATAATTTCTACTTCTTGAAATATCTCTACCCAAGAAAATCTGTTCATCATGTTTTTGACCCAGTGTTAAATGTCCAACTTTGTCACTCATACCATATTCAGTCACCATTGCCCGAGCAATTTTTGTGGATCTTTCTAAATCATTTTGAGCCCCAGTACTAATATCCTCTAAAAAAATGTCCTCAGCAGCTCTTCCACCAAGTAAAGATGTTATCTTGTCAAATAACTCGCGTTTGGTCATAAAGTTCCTGTCGTCTTCTGGCAGTGGAATCGTAAAACCGCCTGCCCTCCCGCGTGGTATAATAGAAACTTTATGTGTTTTATCAGCATGTTCTAATAACTCTCCTAAAAGAGCATGTCCGGTCTCATGGTATGCAACAAGATTTTTTTCTTTTTCATTAATTACCCTGCTTTTCTTTTGAGGACCAGCAATTACCCGATCTATAGCATCGTCAAATTCAACCATTGTAATAATACTTTTACTCCTGCGGGCAGCTAAAATCGCTGCTTCATTTGCAAGATTTTCCATATCTGCACCTGTGAATCCAGGAGTCCTTCTGGCTAAAACTTCCATATCTACGCTATCATCAACTGGCTTGTTTCTAACATGTATCTTTAATATTGCTTCTCTTGCTCTGCGGTCGGGACGATCGACCATTACCTGTCTATCAAATCTACCAGGGCGCAGTAAAGCTGGATCTAAAATATCCGGTCTATTTGTAGCCGCCATCAAAATGATACCTTCATTTGGTTCAAAGCCATCCATTTCAACCAATAACTGGTTTAAAGTTTGCTCCCTCTCATCATGGCCTCCTCCCAAGCCAGCACCACGTTGTCTACCAACAGCATCTAATTCATCTACAAATATAATACAGGGTGCATTCTCTTTACCTTTTTCAAATAAATCTCTAACTCTAGAAGCACCAACACCAACAAACATTTCAACAAAATCTGATCCGCTGATAAAATAAAAAGGTACCTGAGCCTCACCTGCAATAGCCCGGGCCATTAATGTTTTACCTGTTCCGGGAGGTCCAACTAAAAGAACTCCCTTAGGAACCTCTGCTCCTAAATCAGCAAATTTTTGGGGATTCTTTAAAAATTCAACTACTTCCTGTAGTTCTTCTTTAATTTCTTCATAATTAGCCACATCGTCAAAGTCTACTTTCTTTTTACTTTCATCTAGTTTTGCCTTGCTTTTCCCAAACGACATCATTTTACTCCCGCCGCCCTGCATTCTCTGCATTATAAAAAACCAGGCAATAATTAAGATCCCTATTGGTAAAATATATCCTAAAATACTCATCCACCATGGTGCAGTGGGTTTTGGTTTAGTATTGATATTTACATTAGCTTCTTTAAGTTCCTGCATTATGGATGGTATTGATTCTGGAGGAATTGGCACTGAAAATTGCATTCCATTTAACGTACCAGAAACTTCTTCGTTACCTATTATAGTTATTTCGTTTATTTTACCATTATTGATTGCTTGTAGCATATCAGTATAACTAAAATTTTCTAGAGTTTGAGGAGACTGCTGCATAAAAAATTGGGCAATAAGTATTGTGATAGCTATTAATAGTAAATAAAATCCTATATTTTTTATAAACTTATTCAAATTACAGTTCCTCCCTTCCTATAAATATATCCATACAGTAAAATATTATAACACAAGTGCAATAATTTGTAAATATAAAAAATGAGTGAGCTTCTTGCAATTTTATAATTGGGGTCAATATTTTTAATTTTATTATTTTCTCTTACATAATATCCTTATTTATATTGATTTTATGGTAAAGAAAATTCCCCCTCCATGCTCTCTTTCATAAAGTAATTTATTTGCTAAACAAATTGCTTTAAATATATAATTCTTCTTTCAATACACCAATATAAGGTAAATTTCTGTATTTTTCTTGATAATCCAAACCATAACCAACCACAAATTTATCCGGTACTTCAAATCCATTAAAATCTGCAGATACTTCCTTTTCTACCCTTCTTTCTGGTTTGTCTAATAATGTTGCAATTTTAATGCTGGCTGGTTCTCTAGTCTTCAACAAGTCGATCACATGTTTTAAGGTCAGGCCAGTATCCATAATATCTTCTATTATTAATACATCTCGCCCTTCGATGTTTTCTTCTAAATCCTTTATAATCCTTACCATTCCAGAAGAAGACGTACCTTCATAACTTGAAACATCCATAAAATCAAAGACAACGGGTAAATTTATTTGACGAGACAAATCAGACATAAAAAGAACTGCACCTCTTAACACACACAACATCACTATATCATCGCTTTCATCATAAGCCTCTGTGATTTCTCTACCCAATTCTTTTATTCTCTTTTGTATTTGCTTTTCGGTTATTATAACTTCCAATATATCTTTGTTATAAACATGTTCTTTTTGCATCTTATTTTAAATCCCCCTTATTATACTCAAATAAAATAGTTTTTTGACTTAAACCATCTATTTTAAATCTATCATCCATTCTAAAACCACAAATCCAAATCAATTTTTGTTCTGCGTCATATATAATAGGTATTTTAGCTCTCAAATAATCCGGAATCTTTTCATCGATAAAAAAATCTTTAACCTTTTTATGACCATTCATACCCAGTGGTACAAATTTATCTCCATCTCTTTTATTTCTAATTTCTAAAGGGAAATGAACTTTATCGAAATCTGCAACACAAAAATTACTATCTTTATAATTGCGCCAATCTAATTTTTCAGGTTTTATTTCAATTTTCAAACTCTGCTTATATGGTAATAAATATTGTCCTTGCTTTTTAATTGTTTTTGTAAAAAATATGCTATTTTCAAAAGTTCCCTCCATAATAATTAATTTATCATAGGAAATCTTAAGGTTAATGTTATCAGGCAGATCAAGTAAATCACCAGTTTTATTATTCATTATAAAATTTAATATATCTCTGTAATTTTTATAATAAAAATTATCAATATTTCCTTTTAACTTAAAAAGAACATTATTTAAAACCCTTTTAATAATAGCGGGGTGATTTTTCTTTAAACCATTTAAATCCAGAACATATTTGCGTTTTCCCTTTTTTCTTAAAATATCATTTAAAACTCTGCGACTGTATTCATCTAAAAAATCATAATCTTCTTTGATTGTCTCAGATAATCTGGTAACTGCCTTTTTTAAATTTGAATTAATTTGCTCTTCAACCATTGGTAAAATATTATTTCTTATTCTATTTCTACTATATAAATTGCTTTTATTACTGGAATCATAAACAGGTTTTAAACTATTTTGCTCACAATAATTTAATATCTCCGATCTATAAAAAATTAAAAGAGGGTGAATGATTTTAAGGCAATCTATGCTAACCACATCCTCAATGCCTTTTAACCCCCTCATCCCGCTTCCTCTAAATATATTAAATAAAACTGTTTCTACTAAATCATCTTTATTGTGAGCTAGACAAACTTTTTGGATACCTTTTCTTACACAAACCTCCTTTAGAAATTTAAATCTGATTTTACGAGCTCCTTCTTCTGGTGATAAATTTTCTTTTTTTACATACCTGGGAACATCATATTTTTTGATAATTGAATTTATATTTCTTTCTTCACAAATTCTTTTTACATACTCTGCTTCTTGATCAGCTTCTTCTCTAAATAAATGATTTAAATGAAAAACCATTATTTTAAGCTCCATCTTATCTCTTAAGCGATCAAATAAATCTAGCATTGCAAGAGAATCAGGACCTCCTGATATTCCCAAAAGCAGTCTATCCCTATTAACAACTAATCTTTTTTTTGCAAGATTTTCTTGGAATCTCTCTTTGAAATTGGACATAAAAAGTCAAAATCCTTCCCTTTTTTACTCCTATTTCATTATTCAATATTGAAATGATTTATCCTGCTCATATGAGAACTTAACTGCTTAATTATCAAGTAAAATTAAGAAAATTTAAACTAAAAATAGATAATCTTTTTAGTTAAAAAGCAATTTTATTTGATTAATAAAGCTTAACTCTATTTTATCATAATGTAAAATATATAGCTAATTAGATAAATCCTATTTTTATTTTTGGTTCTTCTCCAAATTAGTGGGTCAATTTACGATTATACATAAAATTATCTATAGTCACTTTCTTTTATTGATGAGCTTTTTAATAATAAAAGGATAATATAAATATCGTATAAAAAACCTATTCAATTAAGAAGATGGCCACTAATCAGCGTAGCAAACAAACTTCACATTTTTTACCCACGGAAATGAAGAAGATCCTTATTTTTAACTATTATGACATTTTTAATACATGCAATTAATAATTTATATGTTTTTAACCTTGGGATCAATCTCGTCTCTCAACCAATCAGAAATCAAATTTAAACTAAAAACTAAAGCCATTAGGGTTAAACCAGGAAAAAAAATCAGCCACCATTTACCGGCATAGAGATAATTTCTGCCCTGGGATATCATCATCCCAAGAGAAGGTTGTGTGACAGGTATACCAACTCCTAAAAAACTCAGAGTTGCTTCTAACATTATAGCTATACCAAAATCAACTGCAGCCACAACAAGTAAAGGAGAAACCGAATTAGGTAATACATGTTTAAATACTGTTCTTAAACTAGTACCGCCAATAGCCTGGCTGGCTAATACATATTCTTCTTCTTTTACAGATAAGACCTCACCTCTGATAGTTCTCGCATATTGTACCCAGTCAGAAATAACTATAGCTAAAATAACTAAAATTATACTACTGTGTCGAAAAACTCCCAAAAGCAACATGGCAATCAGAGTCTTAGAAAAGGATAAAACTGTATCAGCTGTCCGCATTACGACTGTATCAAATATACCACCAAAATAACCTGCAAATAATCCTATACCTCCACCCAGTAATCCAGATATTACTACAACACTAATTCCCACAAGAAAAGAGGTCCTGCTTCCATATAAAATCGTACTAAAAATATCTCTGCCCTGAACATCTGTTCCTAAGAGATATGGGGATTGTCCTCCTTCCATCCATATTGGTGGTAATAGTGAATTTGCAAGATCTAATTTATCCATATCATAAGGATTTTGAGGTGCTATGACAGGTGCAAAAAGGGCTCCAAGAAATAATATAGAAATTACTATTAAAGCAGTGACAGCGATAGGTTTTTTTATAAAATGTATAAAAAACTTTGTTTTTCTTATTTGATTTATTTTATTTAACATATTTTCATCACCTCATTAATACCTTATTTTTGGATTGAGAAATGCATATGAAATATCAACAAGAACATTTAACATAACAACAATTAAAGCCACTATTATTACATAAGTAGCTACAACTGGAAAATCACTTTCATACATAGAGTTCAAAAGTAAATTTCCCGCTCCCGGCCACTGGAATATGCTTTCGGTTACTATAGAAAAACCAATTAGCTGTCCAAATTGTAGACCTACCATTGTTATAACTGGTATTAAAGCATTACGTAAGGCATGTTTAAATAAAACAGATTTACCTTTTAGCCCTTTAGCCCAGGCAGTCCTGATATATTCTGCTCCAAGTACTTCCAACATTGCCCCTCTTGTAATCCTAAATAATAGCGCCATTTGAAACATACCTAAAGTAAAAGCAGGTAAAATAATATGCCTCCATCCATCAAAGGTAAGTAAGCCACTTCTCCAAAAGTTTAAAATCGTTACAGTTTCACCTCTACCTGAGGTTGGCATTATGCCTAAAATTATAGAAAATATGTAAATTAATAAAATTCCAACTAGAAATGTTGGTAATGAAATTCCGAGCAAAGAACCCGTCATCAAAAATTTGCTGGCAAAATTTTTGGGATTTGCAGATACGAAAACCCCTAAACTAATACCTAGAATTACAGCAAAGGCTTCTGCTACAATAGCCAGCTCTAAACTGGCAGGTAATCTTTCCAATATCAAATTTAAAACAGGTACTTTAGTTACGTAAGACATACCAAAGTTACCCTGAAAAGCATTTTTTAAAAAATTAAAATACTGAACATAAAAAGCTTTATTTAAACCGAGGGCTTCTCTAACTTCAGCCCTCTGTGCCTGAGTGGCATAACGACCCGCCAAAGTCATTACAGGATCACCCAGATATTGAAAAATTATGAAAGCTATAAAAGAAACTAAAAGCAATACTATAATACCTTGTAAAATTCTTCTACCAATAAAAGCACCCATTATATATACTCCCTTCTTATCTGCTTAATATCTTCTTATATAAGAAAGCATGGAGCAATTGCTCCATGCCTGAATACTTATATTCTACATTAATTTCTATTTAAATGACATTTCTTTAAATACTATCCAGGTATCCGGTCTGGGCACAAAATGAACACCACTGCCCTTATAAATTGCATAGGTATCTTCCTGATAATGAAGCGGTATTACAGCTACATTTTCTTTTCCCATCGCCAGCCTGTTTAGATCTTCTAATAAACTTGCTCTGATTGCAGGATCTATTACTTTTTTACTAACTTCATATATTTGATCAGCTACCGGGTCAGAATATCTTGCTCCATTAAAGGTTCCATATCCAGTTTCTTCATCTATTGTATGAAGTAGTTTAGAATATGATCTACCAAAATCAAAAGTCCCATCAAACCAACCAATTAGATAAAAATCTAATTCGTTATTCATAACCTCTTCAAAATATACAGACTTAGGCTTGGCATCTACCTCCACATCTATTCCAACTTTTGAAAGATAACTTGCCACAGTTGAAGCAATCTGTTCATCCTGTACATACCTGTCATTAGGAGCAGTTAGAGTAATTGAAAATCCATCACCATAACCTGCTTCTTCTAGCAGCTCTTTGGCTCTTTCCGGATCATATGGTAATCTTTCAATTTTTTCACTATATCCAGCTGTCGGTGGATCAGGTATTTGAGCAGCCGGTGTGGCATGACCAAACATCACTTTTTCTATCAACTCTTCTTCATTAATCGCCATATACATGGCCTGACGTACCCTTACATCAGAAGTGGGCATTTTATCTTCATTACTCAGACCTAAATAAATAGCCCTTCTTGACGGCCTGGCAATTACTTGTAAATTAGAATTGTTTTCCACTGCCTCATACATAGTTACAGGAATTCCCTGTAAAATATCCACTTCACCACTGCTGATAGTAGCAAGCCTTGTTGAAGCCTCAGTTACAGGTCTTATCTCTGCTTGTTTAACCTCAGGCAAATCATCCCAATAATTTTCATTAGCACTCATTTTTAAATATGAGCCTTTAACCCATTCATCAAAAACATATGGTCCTGTGCCAATTGGTTCAGTACCCATTTCGCCCTGTGATCTTTCCATTGTAGATTCTTTGTCCACAATGAAAACCTGATGCATGTTTTGATCAAAATAAGGGATTGGGTCTTTAGTTACAATATCAATTACCCATTCATTTCCATCTACAGGACTTACAGATTCAATGGATGATCCAAAAGAAATAAATTCAGATACTTCAGGGTTTTCTAGTCTTTCTGCAAATGTATACTGTACATCTTCCCAGGTAAAATCATTTCCATTATGAAATTTAACATCTTTTCTTAGTTCAAATCGCCAGGTAAAACGATCAACTCTTTCCCAATTAGTTGCCAAAGCTGGCATTAATTCACCCTTTGTATTCCTTTGTAAAAGTCCTTCAAACATATTGCTCATTATCGAAAGATTCGAATCAGCATCTGAACCGTGTGGATTCATTGTCCTAGGTGGTGCCTCAACAGCAACTGAAACCTGACTATCTTGTGCCAAAACTCCTATACTCCCTACAAATAAAAGACTAACGAAAATAAATAAAATAAGAATCTTACTACTTTTAATACTCATTACTCTCCTCCTTTTTATTATATATACTATTTATTATATAAAATCGTTGCTTTACTTGCAAATAGAATGAAATATTCTAAATATTATGATATTGCAAAATTGTCTCTAATTTTATTAATTAAAACGTTAGAATCAATAAGCTCTTTTGCCTTCTTAATTTCTGGATACAATATCCTATCATGCTTGAGAAATCCTATATTTTCTCTAATACATTCATAAATTTTGACTGTGCCTTCTCCTAAATCACGTTCTGGCTTTTCTGTTCTGAGATCAACTGCCTGAGCGGCTGTTATTAATTCAATTGCTATGATTTGAGCCACATTATCACAAATTTTATATAAATTTCTGGCACTGATTGATCCCATGCTCACATGGTCTTCCTGATTGGCTGAAGTCGGAATTGAATCGGTACTGGAAGGATTAGCCAGTATTTTGTTTTCAGAAACAATAGAAGCTGAAGTATATTGGGCTATCATATAACCAGAGTTTAAACCCCCATGTCTAGTCAAAAACATTTCTAAACCATTATTTAAACTGCTGTCTATTAGTTTCGCTGTTCTCCTTTCTGATACATTACCAATCTCACTAACTGCCATGCCTAAATAATCACTGCTTAAGGCTAACGGTTGACCATGAAAATTTCCTCCCGAAACAACCTTATTCTGCTCGGAAAATATTAAAGGATTATCAGTAACAGAATTAATTTCCCTTTCCACAATTTCTGTAACATGTGATAAACAATCCCTTGTCGCCCCATGTATCTGTGGTCCACATCTTAAAGTATAAGAATCCTGCACTCTGTCATCATCTATATCTACCATTAGATTACTGTTTTTAATCAGTTTTCTTATATTTTGAGCTGATTTAATTTGTCCGGGATGAGGCCTCAATTTATGGATATCTTCATCAAAGGGTCCTTTTATACCTTTTAACCCCTCTAAAGAAAGTGCCAATGCTAAATCAACTGCAATAATAAGTTTTTTAGCTCTAATGATGCTCATGGATTCTAAAGCAGACATCATCTGTGTCCCATTAATGAGCGCTAAGCCCTCTTTGCTATCCAATTTGACAGGTTGGATGTCTTCCTTTTTTAAGGCTGTAATACTATCTACTATATCCCCTTTATATTTGACTTCACCCTTTGCCAACAGGGGTAGCACCATATGGGCTAATGGTACTAGGTCACCACTGGCACCTACAGATCCCTGCTCAGGTATTAAAGGAATAACATCTCTGTTAAACATTTTAATCATACTCTTAAGCGTCTGAAGTTTTATACCCGAATAACCCTTAGCTAAAGCATTAATACGTAAAAGTATCATTGTTTTAGAGGTTTGGTCATCCAGATAGTCTCCCGAACCTGCCGCATGACTTGCAATCAAGTTTTCCTGTAACTGTATTATTTTATCTGCAGATATTTTCTTGTTGCTGAACTTACCAAATCCAGTATTGATACCATAAATTACTTCTTGGTTCTTTATAAATCTTTCTACAGTAGCCCGAGATCTCAAGATGTTTTTTTCTGCTTGCTTAGATAAAGCAATCCTTTTATGAGAAAAGATTATATCTTCAATTTTATCAATATTCAGATTTTCACCGTTTATATAATACAAAATCTTTCTCCTTCCCTAATAAACATTGGTAAATAAAACATGATGAGCTTTTGTTTATTTATAATCCTGTAATATTTTATTTAAACATAAATCCTCTATTTTATCAGCAATTCTTTGGCTCTCTCTCACCAGGTTTTTAGTTTTTCTATTTAGTTTTTCTGCTTTGTCTTTATCTTTAAAAGATGCAGTGTTAATATACACATTGTAAGCTGCCCCTTTAATACTCGAGATAGCCATCAAAGCAGCAACTCCCGCATCTGAAATTGCGTTTTTATTACCTTTTTGAGCTACATCTTCTGTAATTTCTAAAATGCTTTTGGCAATTTTAACTGTCTCAAGTGGTGTTAAAGAGGCGTTATATAAAGCAGTCTGAATCGCTTCTTTCCGCTTTTGTATCTTCTGTTCTGTTTGTCTGCTCATTTTTAAAGCCTCCATCACTTTATTAAAACTAAGGGCATCTTTATCAATTAGTTCTAAGGCAAACTCAATATTTTCTTCTAATTCCTCTATATATTCATCGAGTTCACTGTCTTCAGTAAGACTAACTACCATTAATGATAAAGATGCAGAGAGTGCCGCAGATAAACCAGCCACACTTCCTCCACCAGGAGTAGGTGAACTGCTGGACAACTTATTGTTAAACTCTTTTAAACTCATATTTGCAAAACTCATTTTTTCACTCCTGTTTTATATTTTTTTTAACCAAATCTTTTATTAACTCACCATCTGCAATATTAGGTATGGTGATTTGACCTCGACCGGTATTTTTTTGATTCCATTTATCAGCAGTCTTTAAAGCATTTTGGTTTCTTGCCCAGGCCCTTCTGGCAATTCCTCCATTCACATCCCAGTCTAAAGCGTTTTTTATAATATTATCTATTTTTTTACTACCATCTAAAACAAGACCAAATCCTCCATTAAATGCCTTGCCAATACCAACCCCTCCTCCATTGCTTTCTACAACCATACTCATGCCTCGAGCCGCATTACCTGCAAAACATTGTATCGACATTTCAGCCATTATATTACTGCCATCTTTAATATTAGAGGTTTCTCTAAATGGTGAATCAGTACCTCCCACATCATGATGGTCCCTTCCCAACATAATGGGACCCACTTCTCCTTTTCTAATTAACTCATTAAACTTCAAAGCTATATCTATTCTGCCCTGAGCATCAGCATATAATATACGCGCTTTAGATCCTACAACCAAATCATTTTCTTCGGCATTTCTTATCCAGTTATAGTTATCTCTATCCTGTGCCCTTCTTTCAGGTTCTATTTCCTGCATAGCAGCTTTATCAGTTTTTCTTAGATCCTCACCTTTACCACTTAAACACACCCAGCGAAATGGGCCATATCCATAATCAAAACAAACTGGTCCCATTATATTTTCCACATAAGAAGGGAAAATGAAGCCTTCTGAAGTATCTGTTTTATTTTTTGCAATTTCTTTTACACCAGCATCAAAAACTGCCTTCATAAAACTATTTCCATAATCCCAAAAATTTGCTCCTTTTGAGACCAGCTTTTTAAGAACTGCAAAATGACGTCTTAAACTCCTATCCACCTCTTTTTTAAATTGTTTAGGGTCATTTTGCATAAGCTGCCTTCCTTCTGCAAAAGTATAATTAACAGGAGTATATCCGCCCGAGTAAACGGCATGACATGATGTTTGGTCTGATAATAATTCAACCTCTATCTTTTCCGTTTCAACATATTCTAACAAATCAACTATATTACCATGGTAAGCTATAGAGACCGCTTCCTCTTTATTTTTATGATCCTCTACCCATTCAAATATTTGATTAAGATCAGAAGATTTTTTAGAGAGCCAACCCTGTTCAAATCTCGTATCAATTCTAGATTTATCAACCTCTGCAATCACACCGACTCCTCCTGCAATTTCTACAGCTTTTGCCTGTGCACCACTCATACCACCCAAACCAGAACTAATATATAAATGCCCCTTTAAATTTCTATCTTCTGGTATTCCCAAAAATAATCTACCCGCATTCAGCAAGGTTATATATGTGCCGTGTACAATTCCCTGTGGACCAATATACATCCAACCTCCAGCAGTCATCTGTCCATAATTAGCAACACCCAGGGCTGCTGCTTTATTAAACCATTCTTCATTATCAAACATACCGATCATTAGGGCATTTGTCACAATTACTCTTGGGCTGCTCGGTCTGGAAGGAAATAAACCGAGCGGATGGCCTGACTGGACTACAAGCGTCTGTTCATCTGTCATAATCTCTAAATATTTTTTGATTAATCTGTACTGCATCCAATTCTGACATACCTGACCTGATTCCCCATAAGTTACTAATTCATATGGATACAAAGCAACATCAAAATCTAAATTATTATCAATCATTAATTGGATAGCTTTACCCTCAATAGTATTGGCTTTATATTGATCAATAGGTTTGGCTTTAATCCTACCCTGTGGTCTATACCTATATCCATAAATTCTACCTCTATTTAATAATTCATCTAAAAATTCTGGCGCTATTTCCCCATGTAGGTGTTCAGGTATATACCGCAAAGCATTTTTTAAGGCTAGTTCAATTTGATGATTATTTAAATTTAACTCCCTTTTCGGCGCCCTTCTTATCCCATTTCTAAATTTCTCTTTTTCTGGTAAAGAATCCGGGAGTTTAACTTTTTGATTGGACTGTTGATATTTAAACACAAATTAGTCCCCCTTTATTTTCCTATTTTTTAGGTCATTATTGAAAACTAACTTTCCATTTTTAAAAACTTTTTGGACTAAATTAACACTAAAATTATAAAACAAATGATTATAATGAGGTGCATCGATAATCAATAGATCTGCCTTTTTGCCTACCTCAATACTGCCAACTTCTTTTTCTTTACTTAAAGCACATGCTGCATTTATTGTTAAAGCATTTATTGCTTCTTCAGGCGACATATTCATATACATTACAGCTAAAGAGAGTAGAAGTGGGATTGACTGAGAATAACTACTGCCCGGATTTAAGTCTGTAGCAAGTGCAACAGGTATACCCATTTCGATCATTTTTCTAACATCAGCATATTCTTCCTGCAAAGAAAATGCGGTTAGAGGAAGAAGAACTGCTATCACATTATTGTTTTTTAAACTTATTAATCCTTTTTTTGAAGTTTTCAACAAATGATCTGCAGAAACTGCTTGAAGCTCGCCCGCTAATTGTGCAGCACCTGTGTTTATAATTTCATCTGCATGTATTTTCAATTTAAAACCCAATTTAACTGCAGATTTTAATAATTTTTTGGACTGCTGATAGTTAAAGGCCCCCTCATCACAAAAAACATCACAAAACTCAGCTAAATTTTCATCTGCTATTGATGGCATTACTTCTTTAATAATATAGTCTACATAACTATCAGAATTATTTTCATATTCCTTTGGAACTGCATGAGCACCTAGATAGGTAGTTATTATATCTATATCCTCTCTTTTATTTAATTTATTCATTACCTTAAGCTGTTTGACCTCTGTTACTTTATCAAGTCCATAACCACTTTTACCCTCCAGAGTTGTAACCCCATAACTTAAGAAGGCATCAAGTCTCTTGCTTGATATTTCTAGTAATTTATTAAAGGATATTTCTCGGGTGGCCTTGACAGTGCTTAAAATACCTCCTCCTTTTTTTAGAATATCAATATAAGGTATGCCTTTCAGCCGCATTTTGAATTCCTCTGAACGATCACCTGCAAAAACAAAATGAGTATGAGGATCAATAAATCCTGGCAAGACAACCTTTCTATGTACATCTAAAACTTTTGCAAATTTATACTCATCATTTAAAAGCTTTGCTTTGCCAAAGTCAACAATCTTACCATTGTCAATTACTAAAAAAGCATCATCAATAACTTTGAGTTCCTCCATTTGAGGACCGACCTTAGGAGAACTATCTCCCACCCTTACAAGTTGAGAAATGTTTTTTATTAAAAGCATTATAAGTCCTCCAATAATCTATTCTCCATAACCTGCTCTTCTTTAAAATCTTTTAATCTTAGATAATATTCTGCACTGTCAAAAAGAGCCTTAGCAGGTAATAAACCAATTATTTCACTTCCCGATATATTCACACCATATCTCTTGGCTTCGAATTTAACCATTTCAAAAGATTGGTAAAGAGAGGTTTGTGTATAATCAGTCATATTTATAGATACCTGCACAATATCTTTCTCTTTTAAACTAACACCTATTGCTTTAACATATCTTAATCCACCATTAGAATTTCTGATTTTTTTAGCAATTTTATTGGCTGTTTGAATATCTGAAGTTGCCAGATTAATATTGAATGCAACCAAAGGCATTCGTGCCCCTATAACTGTAGCACCGGCTGTTTTATGTAATTTAGTAGGTCCATAATCGGGTTTCCACTTTTCCTTTTTGATCTTGTCTTTAAATCCTTCATATTCTCCTCGTCTAATATCAGCTAGATTCTTCCTCTTAACAGTTTTAGCAGCTTCTTCATAAAGATAGATCGGCAGATTGAATTTAGCTGCAGCCTTTTCAGCTACTTCGTTGGCTAGCTTTACTGCATCTTTCATCTCAACATTTTTTACCGGTGTGAATGGTACAACATCAACAGCTCCCATTCTGGGATGTTCTCCCTTATGTTTGTTCATATCTATCAATTCAATTGCTATATCCATTGCTTCGATCACAGAATATTTTAACCCGTCATATCCTCCCAACAATGTTACTACTAATCTATTATGGTCTTTATCAGCAGAATAATCTAAAAGTTTTACTTCACCATCTTTATGGAATGGTTCAACAATCTTTTCAATTTTATCACTATCTCTTCCCTCACTAAAATTTGGAATACATTCAAACAATTTTGCCATAAAAATACCCCTTTTTAAAAAATTTTTAACACCATTAAAATTATTATTCAAAAATTAGAAATACGATATTTTACAGTGATGCTTCTTTAGCACCTTTCTCTATATCAACATAATATAACATTATTATACCCAATATAAAAAATGAAGCAACTGCCAATATACCATATCTAGAAGAACCCGTCAACTGTCCTACTAAAGCAAAAACAAAAGGCCCAGTAATAGCAGCAAATTTACTAGATATGCCATAAAATCCATAAAATTCTGCGCTTTTTTCTTTAGGTATTAATACTCCATATAAAGACCTGCTTAAGGCCTGTGCCCCTCCTTGAACAGTACCTACTAAACCTGCTAAAACCCAAAAATCAAATGCCGAATCAAGGTTATAACCCATAAGGGTAATAATTAAATAAATTGACAGGGCTATATAAATTCCTTTTTTTGCCCCTATTTTTTTAGCTACCTTACCAAAAAACAAGGTAAAGGGAATTCCTACAACCTGTGTTAAAAGCAGAGCACCTATTAAATCATTTTGCCCGATTCCAACTTCCCTGCCGTATATTGTTGCCATCCTAATAATTGTACCAATCCCATCATTATAAATCCAGAAGGCTATTAAGAATTTAAATAACTCCTTATATTTTCTAACATTCTTGAAAGTATTAGTTACTCTATAAAACCCCTGTTTTACATATGGTATTAAAGTAAATTCTCCTAAACCAAGCCTGGATTCAGGTAAGTTGATAAAAGCTGGTATAGAAAATACAATCCACCACACAGAAACCGTTAAAAAAGCTATTCTCGTTGCCATGACGGTATTTGGAATACTGAATATCTCAGGTTTCATGATCATAACCAGATTAATCAAAAGTAGAAGCCCACCCCCAAGATAACCAGCTGAATAGCCTAAGGTAGAAACATAATCTATTTGTTCTTTATCAGTAATAATAGGTAAAAACGAATCATAAAATATATTCCCACCTGAAAATCCAATATTAGCAAATATAAAAAATATAGAAGCCATTATATATCTACCTTCAGTAATAAAAAATAATAGCCCAGTACCAATTACTCCTATTAAAACAAAAATCTTTAAGAAGATTTTTTTTGACTTAGAATAATCAGCCACCGCTCCTAAAATAGGTGAGATTAAAGCAATAACTAACATTGCAATAGTCTGAGTGTATCCCCAGTATGAGGTAGCTAGATTATCAGGCAAATTAGCTGCTGCTACATCATTATAAAAGATAGGTAATACTGCAGCTAAAATAGTTGTTGCAAATGCAGAATTTGCCCAATCATATAAAGCCCAGGAATATATTATCTTTTTCTCTGATTTATCTTTTTTTCCCAAACATATCTCCTCCTTCACTTATAAATATATTATTCTTTAAGACTATATATTTACCTCTTTTATTTTGTACTTGATATATCTCATTTTTAAATATATAATTTAATTAATAATAGATGGGAGTGAAAAAAAATGAAAATAGCTCTTGTAACAGACAGTACTTGTGATTTAAATAGTGCTTTAATCCAAAAATATAATATTAATATTATACCGCTCAGAGTTCATTTTGGAACAGAAGAATACATTGATGGTATTGATATTAGTTCTTTAAGTTTTTTTGAAAAATTAAATGATAATCCACATATGCCCAAAACATCTAAACCATCTAAGCAAACATTTTTAGATAAATATAGAGAGCTTTCCTTAGACTACGATAAAATTATTTCTATACACGTTTCTAAAGGGCTCAGCGGGACCTATGAATCAGCTAAATTAGCCGCAAATGAACTGGGAAATGACAAAGTATATGTATTTGATTCCGCCTCTATTTCTCTGGGCTTAGGCTTTCAAGTTATTATGACTGCAAAGCTTATTAAAAAAAATTATGAATTAACAGAAATATATACTAGATTAAAAAAATCCAAACAGAAGATAAGCTGCATTTTTACTGTGGAGGACTTAACTTATATGAAAGAAGGAGGCAGAATTGGTCCAGCCAGGGCTTTCTTGGGTTCGATATTTAATATTAATCCAATTATTGAAATAAGCCCTAAAACAGGCAAAGTAAACCCCTTAAATAAGATCAGGGGAAATAAGAATACTCTCACTGAAATGAGTAAACTTATTTATCAACAAATTAAAGGAGAAAAAATAGCCTGGATTGGTATTATGCATGGTGATAGAAAAGAAAAAGCTAGATTGTTAACAAAAAAAGCAAAAGAACTTATTCCTGAAAGTATTAAAACAACCTTTTTGGAAAATAGGATTAGTCCCACCTTAGGTTGCCATGTTGGTCCATCTGTTTACGCTTTTGCTGCTTTATATGGTGATCTATTAGATATATAAAAATCATCATCTATAAAATACTGTTTTAGAATATCAAGATAATTTACTTACCCATTCTTTTATTCTTCTTTTGTGTTCTCTTAATTTTAAATTAAAAATTGGAATATTCCTTTTACTGGCAATTGATATTGCCTGTCCGGTCCCTCCTGTTATATGACTTCTATCGCGGTCAGTAATACAACCATCAGAAGTCCAGCAAATTACAAATTCTGATAAACAATTTAGATTTTTACCTAAAATTTGGTAAGTGTCTCTAATAATTAATTTTTTGGATTCTTGCGTCAAATTCTCAAAATCAGGATGATTGTTTTTTGCAATTTCAGCCGCCTTATTATAATTATCTAGCTCAGGTGCTACTATATAATTTTTACCTTCCCTGTTCCGAAAATTTTTCCACGGCAAGTATATTTCAAAATCTCGTTCTGCCCTGTCTGCTCCTGCTTCAAAAGCATTATCAGCACCCTGTGAACCACCTGATCTGAGTACGTAATTTTCTTTAGCCAACAAATAAGCTAATTCTTCCATAAGATTTAAAATTTCTTCTGGGGTATTATGACTACCAATACCAGAGTAATATACTTTTTTGTTTTTCCTTTTATTTCCAGTCATAATAAAACTCCTTTACAAAATAATGTGAATATGATAAAAATACAAGAGTGCTCAGTTAATTTATTAAGGGGATGTTAAAATGAGTAAAAAAGTTATATGTTCAGATTGTGAAAGTGCAAACTGGACTGGTTCTTTATATTGTAAGAAATGTGGGGCCAATTTGTTTAAATCTGAATATAAGCAAAAAAGTTAATTTGTATCTTGCAGGCCCTGATGAATTTTATCCATTATATAAGTTGCTTTGCCTGAAAGATATAGATCAGTTATCTGATTGGTAAAATTCGACTTATTGGGATTTATTTCGATGATTTGTGCCCCATTATCAAAAGCCAGTTTTGGTATTAAAGAAGCCGGTGTTACCTCACCTGTTGTTCCAATAACAATAAAGAGATCAGCCTGTTCTGCTTCATCTATAGAAGCCTGATAAGCCTTTTGAGGAATTCCTTCGCCAAAAAATATATAGTTGGGTTTTAAAACCCCGTTACACTTATTACATCTGGGAGGCAAATTTTTCAAATACTCCTCTTTGAAATTATATATCTTACCACATTCTATACATATTAATTCTTTATAAGTTCCATGAAATTCATAGACATTTATACTACCTGCCTGTTGATGAAGATTATCAATATTTTGTGTAATCACAGCATCGACATATCCAGCCTTTTCCAATTCTGCAATTAAACGATGAGCTTTATTGGGTTCACAATCAGCAAACATGCTGTAAAAGAGTTTTTTATTTAATTCCCAGGATTTTAGAGGATTATTGATAAAGTAATTTATGTCTAAAAAATAAGGGTCATATTCTTCCCATAAACCTCCCTCTCCTCTAAAGGGAGGTATACCACTTTCTACCGATATACCTGCTCCAGTAAAGATAGTGGTATGCCCTGAATTTTTTATTAATTTGACTGCTTTTTTTATTTTTGGGTGATTTGTCACATATATCACTCCTTTGATGATTTATTTTATCATTTTTTTGTTTACCATCACTTTATAAAAAATAATCCAATAACCAAATTGAGCTTTCAATAAAAAAATAATAATTCTTATAAGTTTTTGCACTTTACAAATCGATCACCTTATTACAATATTTCAAAACAAATTAAATAAGTATATTTTTTTATTGTCTAGCCATTAGATCAGTAATATTTGCAGAATACAACCTATTCATTTTCTTTTATTTAACTTAAAAAGAAGGAGACTAAATAGCCTCCTCCCTGATTCTATATTTCAATTGCCATCTCATATCGAATGTTTCCACTTACAATTTGGTTATTTGATAATTTCAAATAACTCATCTAAACCGTCTATTTTTGATTTATCTTAAAAATATAAAATATTAGACTTCCATCATTTTATCAATCCAATTCACAACTTACTCCGGTTATTACAAAACAATGCTTATCCAAATTTTTAAATCTTTATTGACCAGTTAATATAGTATAATTAAATTTCATTTTTATTAGTGGTTTATTCTCTCGTATATTTCCCAATCAATTCGGAATTTTGTAATTCATGCTTTTTTATCTCTTTTTTTAAATCTTCTTTACTAATGTCAAAAGGTAAATTAATTTTTTTATCTAAAATGTATACATTAAAATGATAATTATGAACTCCACTTGGAGGAGCGGGCCCTCTATAACCTATTTCTCCAAAGTCATTTATACCCTGCTTAGCTCCCTGCAAAGAGCCCACTTTTTTGGTTTGACTTATGTTTTTAGGAATATTATTTTTTTTGACCGAAATATTCCAAATCATCCAGTGAGTGAAGGTACCACCTGGTGCATCGGGATCATCCATTATTACTGCAATGCTCTCACCATCAGAAAGGATATTATTAATTGTAAGTGGAGGTGAGATGTCCTGCCCATCAGCAGTGTATTCTCTTGGAATCATATCCCCATCTTTAAAAGCACTTGAAGTAATATTTAAATCCCTCTTCATTTTCATGCACCTTCTTAAATTATTTGCCTTCCACTACTTCTTTAAAGGTTTTCCCAACTCTAAAAACAGGAACTTTTCTGGCTGGAATTGTAATTTCTTCACCAGTCTGTGGATTTCTACCCTTGCGTGCACTTCTATCCCTAACCTCAAATGAACCAAATCCAATAAGTTGTACCTTGTCTCTGTTGTCTTCTGGTTTTTTTGCTTCTTCTTTTAGATAATTCATTATTGTGTCGATTGTTGTATTAATAACCTCACCAGAATCTTTTTTTGTTAACCCAGTTTCTTCAGCAACCTTGTCAATCAAATCAGTTTTTGTCATCAATATTCAACCCCTTAATTTAAAGTTTTGTTCTTATTTTATTTAAATTATACAAAAGTTGTGAATTTCCTTCTTTTTTATTACTTTTATTCCTGAAATTACAACGTTTTTATATATTTTTCGAACTTTTTCCAGTCCAAAATTTAATCCAATCACCCTGGCTATTGTTAAATGTTAAAAATAAATAAAGACTGGCCGTTGCACCTCCAAAAATCAACATCAAGATAAACCACAGAATAAATTTAGAATTCTGCTCTTCTCTGTAATAAATCCAGCCCGAAAATATTATAAACATTATATAAATATCAATCAAGGTCACTTTGCCCCAAGTTAAAGATAAAATTGTGCCCCCGTCAGCACCAAAATCAGCATATATAAAACCATAAATAATTGCAACAACCATAGTAATAAAACCTAACAGCGATAAATATTTAGCAGCTTTCATCTTATTACCTCCAATTATTGTTTTTTTGGAAACCAGGGGAAAAATTTATTTGTTTTTTTAGCATACTCCTGAAATTCCTTATCATCAGCATATCTCTCTTCTAAAAGAGGTACTCCTGATACAAATAAAAGTAGGTAAGTTATAGTGATAGGACTTATTATAAAAATCCAACTACCTGGAATAGAAAGTCCGATTATAAAAATTCCCCACCACATGGTTGCTTCACCAAAATAATTCGGATGACGGGTATATTTCCAGAGGCCTTCCTTCATGATATGACCATCTTTTTCTGAATCGGGTTTGGCGATGTAATCTTTCAACTGCTTGTCTCCAAGTGATTCAAAGATAAAGCCTATTATCCATATTGCTATACCTATAAAATCAAAAACTTTAAAAGCAGTTGCAGGGTTGGAATTTATATTTATGATAGAAGATACTATTAAAAATAAGAGTATCCCCTGTAAAACATATATTTGAAAAAATGATCTTAAATAAAAATAGTCCCAATTTTCTCTCCACTTTGCATATCGATAATCTTCCGGTTTTCCTTTGTTCCTTTTATATATATGAGAAGCAAGTCTCAACCCCCAGATAGATACCAGAATAGTAACTATAATAGATCTAAAGTTAAAATTACCTGTATTCAATAAAACAAAATATGAGGTTAATACAAATCCCAAACCCCATCCAATATCAACTACCGCATTATTTTTCTTGATAATTGATATTATAAAAAACACTACAAAATATGCTAAAATAAAGATTCCAGCCTGGACAAATATTGAACTCATTTTTTATTCCTCCCTGTTTTCAGTCATTACTGATATAGCAACACTATTTCTACCGGCACTCAAACCTATTACTGGAGATATCCCTTCAATAAATTCAGGTTGTTTTCCCAATAATTGGGTGAAAATATCTTTATATCGCTCTGCCCTGTTTAATCCGTCTCCATGTACGATTGAATATTTTTTGATACCGCTTTTTTCCTGATGCTCTTCAATAATATTTTTAATCTTTTTAGTAATACCTCTCTTGCTGAAAGCCTTATCGAATGCAATCCCTTTACCTTCTTTGTCAAGAGAAACTATGGGCTTGAGATTAAGAAGACTTCCTAATTTACCTTTCAAAGGACTTACTCGGCCTCCTCTAACCATATAGTCAAAATTATCAACGCTTACGTAGATATAAGTGTTTTTCTTTATTTCTTCCACATAATCTACGATTTCTTGATGTCCTTTTCCTTCTCTAATTTTTTCTGCAGCTTCCATAATCACAAGACCTTGAGCTCCTGAATCCAGTTTGGAGTCTATTACAGAAATTTTAGTGCCATTATTGATATTTTTGACCGCAGAATTTACAGTTTCATAAGTACCACTTAACTTACTTGAAACAGTGATTACAATAATTGAATCATAATGATCTGCTAAAAAAGATAGCTTATCCTCCACGGTTTTAATAGACGGTTGAGCAGAAGTTGGATATTCTTGGGCCTGATCAACAAGATCATAAAAATTATCTGAATTTACAGTAATTTTATCAAGATATTTAGTTTCATCTACAATTAGATTGATCGGAATTACATGTATTTGATTGTCATCTATATACCTCCTTGGTAAATCTGCTATAGAATCTGTAACAAGTGCTATATCAGCAACACGGCTATATTTGATATTGTATTGAATTAGCATATCATCTACTTTTTGATCAATAATATCACTGTAATTATTCACCTCAGCAAAAAATTTGGCTGGATTATTCGTATGAATGTGGATTCTCATTTTTTCCAAACTACCAGCAATAATCAAAGAATCTCCCATTTCCTTAAGTATCTTTTTAATATCGGGAATTTCTTTTTTCACATTTTCTATATAAGCTTCAGTGCAATATCTATAATCAATTTCATCTCCCTCGGTTAAAGCAGTTTCCTCATTTTCTAAGATTATTTCATAGTTTTGTATATCATGTATCTTACCTGTTTTTATAAATTCCAATATACCCGATAAAAAATAGACAAAACCCTGAGCTCCAGAATCAACCACATGTGCTCTTTTTAATACTTCCAGTTTATCTTTAGTTTCATCCAGTGAGATTTTTGCATATTTTAAGGATTCTGACATCAGTTCTTCAAAATCATCGGTTTTTGCTTTTAACTCCTCTAAAGATTTAGACCAATCTCTCATAACAGTTAACATAGTGCCTTCAACAGGTTCACTTATGGCCTGATAAGTATAATCAACAGCTTTGTTAATACTCCTTGCAAAGTTATTAACATTTAACCTAGTTTCTGTTTTAATATTAATTTTAAGGCCATTGATGAACTGAGCAAAAATTATACCTGAATTCCCAATTGCCCCTTTTAGGGCAGCATCTCCCATAGAATTTAATGTGGTATTAATAGACTTATCTGCAATAACATTTTCCATTACCATATTCATTGTTCGCGAGAGATTTGTGCCTGTATCACCATCAGGTACGGGAAATACATTTATTTTGTTTAACTCTTTTCTGTTTTCAATAACCTCTTTTGCCCCTGATATGAAGGCATAATATAACCTTTCTCCATTAAGATATTTAATCTTCATAAAACCACC
>JAGYMU010000170.1 GCA_018399995.1 Halanaerobiales bacterium
ATGTTTACTTTCACCTTTATAATTAAACCAGTAATCCCTTTGATAAACGCGAACACTCTTATCCTTTTTCCCGTTATTCCGTATAGTGATGCTACCCCGGTAGGTTTCTCCAAACTGAACCCGGAGTTCATGAGTTAAGCCGTTTAAAACCACAATAGCTGCATCTGATGTTAAAATGCCTGAAAAAAATATTATTAAAGAAATAGCAATAATTCTTACAGATCTGCTTACTATCATTGTTAATGATTTTAATCTTTAAAGATATTGTAAAATTGAAGGCTAAAAATATTAATATTTAACAATAAAAACAATTATTAAAAGGAAAACTAATTGTAATCGGTGAGAGTATAAATTACATTTACAGAAGTCTTTTGTTGAGAAATCAGCGCATAACTATCTGATGAATTTTCTCTTTCAAGTTTATAGCTAAGGGAATGCCCGTTATTGATGCCTTTACCTGTATAGCAGCTTCCAATATCCACTATAACATCTGCCGGTTGATTTGAAAGAGTAACCTGACCGGCAGGCTTCCCTAAAGACCCTTCACCAGCTCCGGAATAAGCCGAGGCTTCAACAACTAATCTCAATCCTTCGGGCAATTTACCCTCCAACATGGCAATTACTTTTCTTTTTTTTAAAGTTTCCGAATTAACAGAGGAATAATTAATCCAAATCCGGTTACTTTCTGCATTTGAAAAATCAAGTGAATTACCAGCTTCATCCGGCGCTAAAGAATATAAATCAACATCTGTTGCCGAACCCGATACCAACCCAAGCAACGCCACTTCCGGTATTCCTATATTAACTTGATGGCTATCCATATTATGTTGCGAAAAACTGCTGAAAGGTATCCAGCATGCAAATAAAAGGGCTTGTAATGTTATCTTCAAATCCATGCCTAAAAGTACATCTTATAAAATTGCAGGCATATAATAAAATTCCGAATTTCAAGGTTAATAATACTGATTTCCTAATTCAAAAAAACTGACAAGCCTTAATAATATACAATTATTATCATTTCAATTAAACAAAGAAAAGGCAGGTAGTATAAAGTACCTGCCTTTTAGAAATCTAATAATCTAAATTAATCTCCACCACCAGTTTGAGATGTAATTGTATAAGTTACTGTTATATCTTTACTACCTGCTACAATATCTTCATAGTTTACAGATTCACTCCCATCACGTATCAAAGAGTAAGTTAACTGACATCCTTTCCCCGAACCATCACCAGTATAACCACTTCCAATATTGTGAACTACCTGCTCATCAGTAGTACTCAGCGTCTTCTCAGAGCCTTCCGTAGCAGTAGACGAACCAATTGTTCCTTCTCCTCCGGAAGCAGGTGCTGCAACAGTTAATTGCAATTTAAGACCTGTGGGCAAATCTTCGGAAATTTTTACATTGATCTTGTTCTTTGCACCAGTACTACTTACTATGGAAGAGTAATTTAACCACAGCTCACTGTTTGTAACATTTGTAAAGTCAAGTCCCTCTCCTGCTTCTGTCGGAGCTGCAGGACTTAAACTAAAATTCAAATCCCCTCCTGATTCAATGTCAACCAGGGCATGTGTCTCAACCCCCACTGTAACCTGATGCTGATCACTTTCGGTATCATCTGCAGATGCTACTCCAAATGAAAATAAAACTGTCGCGATAATTAATGATAACTTTTTCATGATTTTGTGTTTTTAAATTGTTTATTAATAATTTGTAATTTGTAAATTCAATCTTCAAGCGTCCCCAATCTTCTGCAATATGAATACCAAAAAATTAATATGCTGATTAATAGTATTTTAACTTTCAGTAATATTTATTATTTAGTCCAATATTGGGACAACTATATTCAAAATTGGACATTTTGAGCTTCTGATGAACATTTACCATTTTCATTTCATCCGGGAATCCGGTAAATGTATCCCATAGATTTGAGAGCGTGATTTAGAAAGCTTGCTGAAAAGGTTTGCGAAGTATGAGAATAACGTAACTGAAAAATATTTTTGGAAATAATTACTTAAAAAGCACCTTTTAAATAAATATTTTCTTGCCCATTAAAGTAAAATGCCCCTGATTATTTGAATGAATCTTTAATATCATTATATTTAACGGTTTTTTAAAATATATCTTTATTAAAATATATTAACATATCCAATTTAAAATATTATATTATGGAAAAGAAATCGAATAAAAATGCCGTGTCAAGAAGAGCATTCCTTGGTACGACGGCTGCTGCTGCTGCAGGGATTACTTTTGTCCCCAGTCATGTAGTAGCAGGATTAGGGCACAAAGCTCCCAGTGATAAACTCAACATAGTAG
>JAGYMU010000171.1 GCA_018399995.1 Halanaerobiales bacterium
TTATTAGCGCCACTTGCTGCAATTTCAAAACCTTTTTTAATATTTTCTAACTTAAATTCGTGCGTTATCAACTTATCTAAAGGCATTTTCCCTATTACATATCCCCATACGCCTCGCTTAATATCCTCCATATAATCTCTGGAATAGAATGGATGGGTAGAATGAAGTATGATTATTTAAACATATGTGGCCCCCTCAAGTTCATGATCTAATCTAAAAATATAATATATTTATTTTCAATAAAAAGTTATATCAGAAATTTTATGCATTTCTTCTTTTGTAGCAGGATAAAGTTTTCGGTATATCTCATAATATTCTTTATAAATACTATGATTAATCATGTCGGGCTTTACTATGCGACTAGCTTTTAGCCAAACATCCCTTAACTTATCAAGTCCTGTAAATAATCCTATCCCTATACCTGCCAAATAACAATCTCCAATATGTGATCCTACATTATTAGATATTATTTTCTGTTCAATACCGGTAACATCACTTACTATTTCTGTCCATAACCTGCTTTTGGTGCCACCACCTACTGATAGTATATTTTTAATCTCAACACCAGTTTCAGAAATCTCATCAATATTATGCTTTACCCCATAAGCAACCCCTTCTAATATTGCCCTATAAATATGAGCTTTTGTATGAGAAAGATTTAAACCCAATATTAGACCTCTTGCTTTATTATCCCAAATAGGTGATCTTTCCCCACTAAAATAAGGTAAAAGAACGAGGCCATCTGAACCAGGAGGAACCTTTTCTGCCTCTAGACTTAAAAGGTCATAAGCATTTATACTAATCTTTGCTTCAGCTTCAATTTCTGCCTGCCCAAAATTATCTTTAAACCATTTTGTGAGAGAAGCAGATGTTGACATACCACCTCCTACCAAATAAGCATTATATAAAGAGTTATAACCTTCCGACATTGAAGATCTAAGAGAAGTACTTTTTTTTAAGGGCCTATCACTCAAACTAACAAAACAAAAAGTACTTCCCCATGTAAGCACCGTATCACCTACTTGTGGTGCAGTACTCATGAATTCTGCATTGGCATCTCCTGTACCTGCAATAACCTTTGTACCTTCACTTAAACCTGTCTCTTTTGCTGAGGTGGCAGTTACTTTTCCTACAACTTTTTGTGGAGGATAAATATCAGGAAGTTGTTCTTTTCTAACACCTAAAATAGAACAAATTTCCTCATTCCAACTTTTACTATTAAGATCATACAATGGGTCAAATCCACTAGCATTATTATAATCAATAACGAACTTACCTGTTAATTTGAAGATTAAATAAGAGGTTGCAGAGATAAATTTGGCAGCTCTTTTAAAATTATCTATTTCATGCCTTTGCAGCCAGTATATTTTAGGACCAACCGAGTTAGTATTTAAGTCCGCACCAGTCAATTTAATTATTTTTTTCTGACCTATTATTTCTGTTAAAATATTAATTTCTTCACTTGTTCTGGTATCACAACCATATAATATTGCAGGGCGCAGGGGATTCCCCTTTTCATCAACTGGCAGCATGACAGGCAAAATAGCACTAATCCCTATTGCGGCTATTTCTTTAGGATCAATCATTGCTTTTTCAAGCATAACTTTAGAAATGGTTTTGAAATCTTTCCACCATACTTCATCTGCATCATGTTCTACCCAACCTGGTCTAGGCCTACTAACCCCGTGACTACAGGTATGAGTTGCAATAATATTACCATCCAGGTCAGTTATTGCGCCTTTAGAATGTTCTGTCCCAATATCAATACCAAACAAATATTTACCTTTGTATCCCATTCTACTCCTTTCATTTGCTTTCAACTATATCAAATTACTTTACAGGTTGAAAACTATATTTTTTGAAATATGTCCGTATGTGTAATAAAGTGATTTTATGCCTTATTTTTATTCTTGAATACGTACAGTCACTCTATAATTATCAGGAGTAGCTGCTTTGATAAATGCATCCTGAACATCCTCTAATTTATATTCAGCTTCAAGAATATGAGAAACATCTATCGCTCGATTGCTTAGTAATTCAGTGGAAAGTACAAAATCTGCTGTACTACACCCCAAAGTCCCTATAATTTCCAGTAAGTCATAATGTACTGGATTAGGTTTTAATTGCCATTCTGGTTCAGGATAACCCGCGGCAAAAATAAGCAATCGGCACCCCTTGGGCGCAATCTCGATAGCCTGATTATATGCATTTGTACTTCCTACAGCAATAATTATAGAATCAAGGCCCTTTCCGTTGGTAAAGTCTTTTATCTTGCTTTCTAAACTTCCTTCTTTAGCATTAATTATTTTAT
>JAGYMU010000172.1 GCA_018399995.1 Halanaerobiales bacterium
CTTATATAAAACAAGGGTTAAATCATGTTTTGTTTAATATTAATTTTATCACATTAAAATAAAATTGTACAAAAACATATTGATATCTTCATAATTTTGGTGTATAATATCTGACATAGAGACCTCACTCCTTTGGTTAGGTTATGAGGTCTCTATTTTATATTTATGTCTGAAATTCCTGCTTCCTACCAAAACTTTACACAATCGCAGGGATTAATTACTTCCTGCTGTAAGTTAGTTATATTGTTATTTTATTATATTAAAAACTGACCATCCTCATAGATTAATTCTCCATCAGCATATATCTGGCCACCTTCACTCATATCACACAGCATATCCCAATGAATAGTTGATTCATTTTTGCCTTTTGTTTCAGGATAGCTATTACCTAAAGCTAGATGAACTGTACCGCCAATTTTTTCATCAAAAAGCATATTACGGCTGAATTTATTAATCCCATAATTACAGCCAATAGCAACTTCTCCTAAATATCTTGATCCCTGGTCTGTATCAAGCAAGGTCTGTAAGAGTTCTTCCCCTTTTTCAGCGGAAGCCTTGATTACTTTACCATTTTCGAAGCTCAATTTAATATCCTCAATCTCCTTACCATGAAAGATACCAGGATAGGAAAACCTAATATGACCCTCGGCCGAATCTTCTACTGGTCCTGTAAAAACCTCACCGCCGGGGTAATTTTCTTTTCCCTTATCTGCAATCCACTTTCTACCTTCAACATTAAATTTAATATCAGTATCATTAGATTTATAGTGAATTGTTTTAATTTCATTGAGATAATCAGCAATTCTTTTTAGTTCTTCTCCTAGTTCTCTCCAATAATTAAGCGGGTCATCTTCATAAAGGTGACAGGCCTTGAAGACAAAATCTTCATATTCTGAGAGAGACATCTTAGCTTCCTGTGCATCAGCTGAAGTAGGGTATTGACATAAAGTCCAATTAAGATCTCCTTCAGCAGCCCTTTTCATATGTATTTTCATTAACTCTCTATTTGCTAGACTTCTCTTTTTCATCTTTTGGGGATCAACATTGGTCATCCCCTTTGTATTATAATGAGCCAATATAGAAATAGAGTTATCTATATTTTCTATTAGATATTTTCTTATGGGCGACTGATAATCAAGCTGACTTTCCGAAGCGTTTGCATAAAAAAGCTCATCTTTACCTGCAAAAGTAGGAATTACTATAGGATGAGCTCCTTTTTTAAGAACCTTTACATATAAAGCCTTAATCAAAGGTTCTGCCAGCATTGCTCCCTGGATTAAAACCTGCTCACCTTCTTTAACTTCTACAGAATAATCAACTAATACATCTGCATATTTTTCTAATATAGGATTAATCATTAATATCCTCCTTTGGTTTTTAATTACTCTAAACTAATAACTACATGGTCTCCTCCATCATTTACATCTACAATTTTACCTAAAGAAGCCTCATCTTCTATTGATTTTAATAATTCATCTAAATTAATGTTATTCTCATTCATCTGATTTTTAGCTTTTTGGGGAATTATACTCATTGCAGTCTTAGCAATCATAATCGGTATCGATATATTGACCTTTTCTTCCCCATTTTCCTCAACCAGTATTTTAATATACTTAGCCTTTTTTTTGTTACCTTTGGGCTTATCAAATGCAAGATCCCTCTTTGATAGAGTATCTAAGAGTTCATCAGCCTCCTTAGCGTCAATGGTGCCCTTTTCTAACATTTTTAGAATTTGCAGTCTTTCTTCACTCACTTTATTATGCCTCCCTTGGTTATATTTCTCCCAGCTCTTCAACTGCTTCAGAAGCATTAATCTCTCCGCTTTCAAGCCGGGCAAGTACTTCTTTTCTTTTTTCAGCCATTTCATCATCAGGGCTTTCTTGTATATCATGACCTAAAGCATGTATAACATCATCCAACTTATTTCTAACTGTTGGATATGAAATACCTAATTCCCTTTCAACCTCTTTTATATTACCTCTTGACTTAACAAATACTTCAATAAATTCCAGATGATCTTTTTTTAACTTTGAAAACTTATCCAATTTAAAGGTTCCATTAATCGTGGTCTGACAACTGGGACATTTCAATGAAGTAATAATCATTTCATCACCACAAACCGGACAAGTACCAATTAAATTATGAATCATTTTTTTCATACCCCCCTTTTTCTTCTATTTTAATTTTTAATTTTCTTCTAATTAATATTATAATATTTTACTTTCTAATAGATTAAATAAAACT
>JAGYMU010000173.1 GCA_018399995.1 Halanaerobiales bacterium
AAGAAAGCAAACTATGGAAATGCGTCATTAGTCTATTCAATATTTCAATTCAAAACTTTTTCCATATAACAAGCCTTACTATACATAATAGCAAGATTACGGCGATGATCTAAAATATTTATCTGTTATTTAGATTTATTATATAAAATCTAAAAAATAGATTTGACTTTTAAAATCATATATGATATATTTAAAGCAGAAAATCTAAAATATATAATAGGAGGCAATCAAAAATGGGTTTAAGGATTAAAGGAATTAAATTTAACCAACATGGTATTGCTTTTATAGTAGGAGTTACAAAGGCAAAAAGTATATTAAGTCAAAGTAGTATTGATGAATGGACACCAACAAACACGCAAGGATATCAACGTCAATTTTATAGGGCTAGAGCAAGAGAATTTGGTCGTTATATAAGCAACAATGGTATTTCTCCTAATGCTGTCTTGTTAAATATTAGAGATATAGATATGGATTCAATCGAAAAAGTATCAGAATCTGAATATGAGATCCCAGAGGAAGTACATCTTTGGATTGTTGATGGACAACATCGACTAAAAGGCCTAGAAATCATTGGAGAGCAAGATCCTGATATTCTCGAATTGGAAATCCCGATAGTCATTATGGATTTAAAAGGAAAGGATCCAGAAGATGCTCGATACAAAGAAGCAATACAATTTCTCATCATTAATAGAACCCAGAAAGGAGTCCGTGCTGATCTTGCAGAGCGAATTTTAGTTAAAGTAGCCGAAATGGAAGGGGTAGAACCAGTTATGAGAAATATTTCAGATCAAACTCTACCAAGTAGTCTAAGCAAGGATATGGAATGGAAACCACGAGCCGTACTTGTATCTGACTTGCTTAATAAGCGCCAAGATTCTCCATTAAAGGGAAGAATTAAGTTGCCTAATACTCGTTCTCGGGGTACAACAGTTAATCAAGTGTCTGTAGTAAGTTCTCTTAAGCAAATTTTGCACACAGCTATTATTGCGGATAATCCTGATGACACTGTTGCTTCAATACTTATCAATTTTTGGAAGGCAGTTAAAGAATTATGTCCGGAACCGTTTGAAGAAGTTGAAGAGACACAAAGAGCAAACGATTATGTTCTTTTAAAGACTGCGGGAATATTTGTAATCCCTCAACTTTTACTTAGATTATTAACATATTGTCCTACCGATGATAACGGAAATAAGGTACTTACTTCAGATAGTTTCAAGGCGCTTTTATCTCGTGCTGGCGATCTTATGCAATCTTCTTTTTGGCATTCATCTGGAGAAGGGACCGCAGGTTCTCTAGGAACTGGTCAAAAAAGTTTTTCGATTATTTCTAATCTTATCATGCAACGCATATCTTCTGGGGAAGATAATAAAATGAAAAAAATCAAAGTGATTGTCTAGATTTATTAAGAGCTTTTAATTAGTAAAAAAATAGCTAGATATTATAAGGAGGGGATAATTTATGTTCCCTCCTTATCTCTAATAAATAAAGAATTTAGAGAATAAAAGTAAAATAAAGTTTTTTTGTGCGTCATTAGCCTATTCAACTCTTTAATTCGCTTTACTATCCCATATCACAAGCCCCGTTACTGAATATTGAATATAATGCAGTTTTATCGGTCCTTTGATAATGTTTTCAGTATGTTCAGGAAAAGGATTAGATAAAATCAGCATTATATTCAATATTCCCACACCATAGGCCAGGACAGTGGGGGCGTCTATAATCAATCGCTTTCAATATTCTACCTGGCACTAAGCCACTACCTTAAAAACGGCAAAATCCGATAAAATCCGATAGATTATAAAGAAGACAGAATGTCAGCAAATCTGAAAAAATCAGAAAAATAGAATCTCAAAATATGGCCATATTTGAAAAATTTAAAAGTGACAAGGGTTATACCATTAAAGAAAATAGGGGGGAAACCATAATCAGATAACACAAATGCAATTGTGTTATTACAATTACAGAGCGAAGGAAATGCTATCAAATCCTTATAGATTAGCAATCAGCAAAGATAAGGCTATTTGTATTTTACAAAATACTTGACATTGCATAACAAATATATTTATAATAGGAAAAAAGGTTATTTAGGGGTAGGGGGTAGAAAATGAATAATGTAGAGCCGATCAAGAGCAAGGAAAAGGTCTTTGCCATTAAGCAATATATTCTCAGTGATAAATACAATGAAAAATACCGGGCCAGGGATTATCTTCTTTTTGTCTTTGGGATCAACTCAGCACTAAGG
>JAGYMU010000174.1 GCA_018399995.1 Halanaerobiales bacterium
TAAGATAATTATGACAGTGAACGGCGCTATAGCAGTTATATACGCTGTGATAGTAGCCGGTCTTTTAGGCGGTGAGTTTTTTGAATTGGTAGTAACCGCTGGCGCTGTGTTTAGTGCTGGTAGCTTCTTTGACCTCTTAAAAGCCTATGGCGCTGTCAAGTAGTTTCCTCCCGCCGAATGGGCTATCGGTATTAATTTATTGGTAGCCCTATTTTTTTTACTTTACATTCCAAAATAACCCCTGTATAATACAATTATGTGTTATACAAATACAATTCAAAACACATCGATTTTAAGCAATCTTTTACTTGACATTTATCGTTCTATTGTTTATTATTATTCTAAGATGTATAACAAGTACACAAATTAAGAGAAAGGAAATAGACATTGACAATTAACCATATATTATTTAAAAATGATGTACAGACCCAGAGAAAGCTAAAAGATATCAGCCAACAGAAGTTGGCAAATCTCTTAAATATCCGCAGAGACCAGCTTTCAATGATTGAAAATGGACACAGATTACCCTCTAAAGAAATGTTGATTAAGATAAAAGAAATACTTAACGTAAGATTTATTGATTTATATCCACAGGGGATAATTAATATTATTTTAGACAAGGATAACAATGAACCAAAAGATAATAGATAAATTTTATGAGGATAGCTTAAAAGATGAGAAGAAGAAAAAGAAGAAATCCAATAACAAGTGGAATGAAAGGATATATACAAATTTTAATTATGAAGGTGAGGAAAAATGATTCTTTTAACAATCATATTAATCTTAGCCGTAATAGCAATAGCGATAATAACGGCCATATATATTGATGATAGGAGGATAAGATGAATATTAAAAAAACAATGGGAGGAGAGAAATGAAGATAATTGAATTAAGGGCTGAGAATATAAAAAAGATAAGGGCTATCGAAATCAAGCCAAAAGAAAGTACAGTTGTTATATCTGGGAAAAATGGGGCCGGTAAATCATCTGTATTGGATAGTATCTGGTATGCCCTTACAGGAAAAGATAGTTTAAAGAAGACTTCCAAGCCGATAAGGGAAGGTGAAGACCATGCAAGTGTAGTTGTGAATATGGGTGATTACATCGTAACAAGGAATTGGACTTCCAATGAAAATTCTTATCTAAAAGTTGAAAACAAAGAGGGTGCAAAATATGGAAGTCCACAGCAGTTATTGGATAGTTTGATTGGTGGACTTAGTTTTGACCCGCTGGAATTTGCGAGAATGGATAAGAAAGAACAAAAAGAAGTACTGTTAAAACTTTTGGGACTCAGCTCCGATGTTGAGAAATTGGATAATCAGTATCGGGAAATCTTTAATGAGAGAACTTTTATCGGCCGGAATCTTAAAGCTACAAAAGCACAATTTGAAGATATGGCAAAACCAAAAGACACATTACCGGAAGTAGAAGTAAACATATCAGATTTAACCCAAAAGCTTTCAGAGGCCATAGAAAACAATAAAGCTGTAAGGGAGTTTGAATATGATGTAAGTGAAAATAAGAGCGCTCTCAAGGAAGTTGAAAAGAAAATATCCGAACTGCTTGCAGAAAAAGAACAATTGATTAGCAATATAAAAAGTTCTGAAGAGACACTAGCAAAATCTAAGGTTATCCCCATACAGGATCTGCAGGAGAAGATTGATAATGCTGGTCAAACAAACAATGAAATAAGAAATGCCAAAGCTTATTATAAAAAGAAATCGGAGGTAGGGAAAGCCGAAAAATCCTATAAGGAAAAGTCGGAGGAACTTAAGAAAATTACATCAAAGAAATCTGAGCTTATAAAAACCGTAACAATGCCGATAGAGGGAATTTCTTTTGATGATGAAAATGTACTTTACAAAGATATCCCATTTTCTCAACTGTCATCAGCGGAACAATTAAAAGTTTCAATTTCTATGGCCATGTCAATGAATCCGAAACTTAGGATAGTAAGAATTATGGACGGATCGCTTCTTGATAGTACAAATATGAAAACCATAAAAGAAATGGCAGATAATAATGATTTTCAAATTTGGATAGAGAAAGTGGATGAATCTGGAAAAATAGGAATTTATATTGAAGATGGTGCAATAGTATCAGATGGGGAGGATAAATGACAATCACAAAACAAAAAGTAAAATTAGATTTTAGCAAACCGCATATCACCTACAGGGAAAAGAACGGTCAGGTGGTAGTAGGCGC
>JAGYMU010000175.1 GCA_018399995.1 Halanaerobiales bacterium
TCCAGAATCTGGTTTAGCGTACGAATATATTGTTATTGATACGTTTTCTTTTGAATTATGTGCTAGTTTCAAAACATCAACCGACGACCTTAGCTTCACTTCTGAAGGATTAAAAATGCATCCCTATGATTCATTTCAGCATCAATGGAAGCATGAAGCGGAAAGAACTTGTTTTACCAGAACCATTGACCCGGAATTATATAAAAATAATCTACAACCAAAAGAGATTGTACCTTTAAGATACTAATATTAATTTTCAAAAAAACTAAAAACACTAATAAAAAAAATACACACATACCAACTCATATAGAGAATCTATGAAAAATGATTGACTTATTATCTTTTATATACTAGCATTATGTACACAAGGTGGTTATCTAATAAAAATTTAGTCGAGTTTATTAGAGAAATCAATCTTTAGGATAAAACCTTGAAATTTAAAAATTAATTTATTTAACATAAACATGGAAGGAACAATTAAAAATCTCGTCTCAGACAAAGAGTTCGGATTTATTAGTGTTGAAGGAGAAGAGAAAGATCTATTTTTTCATAAAAATGAAGTTAAAGAAGTGGCTTTTGAAGACCTAAGTGTGGGAGATAAAGTATCTTTTGAGAAAGCTGACTCTCCAAAAGGACCAAATGCAACAAACGTAACTCGTATTTAAGATAAAATTCTTAAATTAGATAATATAAAACCGCTGAAAGGCGGTTTTTTAATAGACAAAAAATATAGTCACATAACAAGTTTTTTTAATTTATTTTTTAATAAAAGAAAAAATTAATAACCTTGACCTATAAAATAATAGGAAGTAAAATAAAATTATTAAAAACAATAGATGGCCTAACGAAACTTATAATCACTCTGGACAAGGAGTAGGATGTTTGATCCAAATTCTTAGCGATTTATTAAATAATAGAAAAAAATTGATTCGAGTTTGTCTTGACTATTATCTTTTTTTAAAATAATCAATTAAATAATGGAAGTTAAATTAAAACAGATAAAACTCGCAAAAGTTATTACTTTAATAATCTTGTTATTAATAATAACTATCACATTTTTAATGTTTTTATGGTGGTCCAAGAGATCGGGCCAAGAAGCTAGACTAGAATTAGTACAGCTTAAAAGGCTAGTAGAGATAGAAAAATTAAAGACTGGAGATTATGCAATGGCATTAGATAATTTATTTGTGGAAAGCGGCAAACATAAAGATACCATCAATAAATATAAATCATCAAAAGATAGTTTTTGCCTTGAACGGAGCATTAATAACAATAAATACTGCATAGACTTAGCTAATTCAGAAAACTTAGGTTCCTGCGAAGATTCTGGTCTTTGTAATTTTGAAGATGTAAAAACGCAATATAGTCTAACAATAGACATTGATGGTAAAGGAACAATATTGCCAGGTCGAGGAGAGCACATCTATTACAAAGGACAAACAGTAACAATATCTGCAATCCCTGATCCTGGATATGAGTTTGTGAAATGGATTGGTGCTTGTAATGGAACAAATCCTTGCAGCGTAACGATGGACGAAGAAAGGACCGTTAAGGCTATTTTTTTAACTATAGGAGATTCTTATGGTGGAGGAAAAGTTGCTAGTATAGAAGATGGTTATATTCTTATAGCAGCACCAATCGACAATAGCGATGGATATCAGTGGGGCTGTTATGGTCAGTCAGTTTTTTCTGGAACATCGCAAAGAAATGGACAAATAAATACAACTAAAATTATAAACTTTCATGATGGTTGGGCAAGCCCATGGAACACACTCGATGATGCAGGAACGGGGGATTGTAGTTTGAGTAATAATGGAGAGGTGGCAGCAAAATTATGCAGTAATTATAGGTCTGGTGAATATAGTGACTGGTATCTGCCATCAATAAAAGAATTAGAGGTTCTTTACGCAAACAGATCTTTAATAGGTGAGTTCGTTGATTCTCATTATTGGTCCTCTACCGAAGAGAGCGGTCATAATGCTTGGCTTCTTAATTTTAAGAATGGTGATCAATATTATTATTTTAAGCCTTATTTTTATCATGTTCGTTGCGTTCGAAGGCATTAAATAAATTATTTTAGTCGAAAAATTTATATAAAAAATTAATAGAAGCGTGGAGACCGAAGAATTATTAATTATAATAGCCTTATTTGATATGTTCTTATTCCTGTC
>JAGYMU010000176.1 GCA_018399995.1 Halanaerobiales bacterium
CGTCACGGCAGCCGAAAAAAGGCAAGGGTAGAAAGTAGCTTCTTGACAAATAAAAAAGATGTGTTACTATAAAAGTATATAGATAAGTATTTATAGATAAATAGGTAGCGTATGATAGAAATTAAGTGTAAAGCTGCTGATACTTTAGCAATCGATGAACTGCTAGAATTCCAAGGCACGCTGAAAAAACTTTCAAAAGATAACGCAAAGAAGCTCAGAAGGAGCATAGAGCAGAACGGCTTTATAGCTCCGTTTTTTGTATGGGATGACGGCGGACGGTATAGACTTATAGACGGTCATCAGCGGCTTGCTGTACTGTTGCAGATGCGGAAAGATGGCGAGGATATACCATTGTTGCCGGTAGATTATATACAGGCAGACAGTGAAGAAGATGCAAAACGCAAGCTGTTATATATAACATCGCAATACGGAGAGTTTACGACAGAAGGATTTGAGGAATTCACGCTTGATCTTACCGGTTTCGATGACATACGGCTTACTGACGGTGAGTTTGATTTGACTTTAGTAGATAATTATGATTTTAGTGAGTTTGAAGAAGATTATGAATCTATGGATGGTATGAATGATTGTAGTATCACTATAACTGTACCACAAAAACATAAAGAAAAAGTAGAGGATTTTCTTTGTCAAGGGAATAGCAAAACTTCTCCTGGTTTTGGTTTGGGGGTATTAAAATTATGCGGATTGCTTTAATTGGATTAAACCCTTCAAAAAATTTATATCCTATAGGATTACTTAAGATTGGAGCAATGTTGAAAGACAAGGGGCATAAGTGCCAACTTATGTATAAAATACCAAAACCTAATGAATATGATCAAATATGGTTAAGCACTGTTTTCACATTTAATATTCCTAAATATATATCTTATGTTAGAGAAGCAAAGAAAAGAGGTTATAACGATATTATGGTTGGAGGTGTAGCAGCAACTTTGTTATCAGAAATTTTTGAGAAAGAGAATGTAGAAGTACACAAAGGTTTGTTGCCAGAAGCAGAAAATTATCACCCAGATTATTCACTTTTGGAAAAAACACCAGATTATAGTATAACTCATACATCGCGCGGATGTGTAAGAAAATGTCCGTTTTGTATGGTTCCTATAGTTGAGCCAAAATATGAGAAGCGTATAAATTGGAAAGATGATATACATAGAGATAGTAAGAAAATTTTGTTTTATGATAATAATTTTTTAGCTGATAAAACAGAAGGTATAAAAGAAGAAATAGAAAAAATAAAAGATGTTTTAAGAAATACAAATAATAATTCTGTTGATTTTAATCAGGCTTTAGATTGTAGGTTATTGACAGAAAAAAAAGCTGATCTGTTAGCACAGATACCAATGAGACCCGTGAGGTTTGCTTTTGACGGTATGCAAGAAGATGGATATTATCAAAAAGCTGTAAAAATGATGGCTGAAAGAGGCTATAAAACTTTTGTGAGTTATGTGTTATATAATTTTGAAGACACTCCACAGGATTTTTATTATAGATTACGTGAAAGTGCAAGACTTTCTGATGAGTTAAACATAAATGTTACTTCTTTCCCTATGAGGTATCAACCTATTTTAGATTATGATAAAGGGCGACATTATACAGGTGAGCATTGGACAAGTAAGCAAAAAAAAGGCTTTATGAATATATTAAATAAACAGTCTATAGGTGGGCAGATATCTCAAAGTTTGGAAATGTTTGAGTATTGGTTTACTAATAATGCAGATAGATTTGCAAAATTGATAAGTTGGGACAAAGTAAATGAGTATGCTGCACGGAAAAAAGGAGCATTAAGATTTCAAAAATTACAAATGGGTAAAATATGTCAAGAAAAAGTGATAAAGCGTTAATAGAAGCTATAAAAGACTCAGGCGGCATCATGTCAACTATTGCACGCAGGCTTGATGTGACATGGCATACTGCTGACACATGGATAAAGGAATCAGATAGTGCGAAGCAAGCATTACAGGACGAGAAAGAAACTATATTAGATATGGCTGAATCGACACTGTATAAGAACATCAAGGAAGGCAACAGTCAGGATGCTAAGTGGATGCTGTCTACAATGGGTAAAAACAGAGGCTACAGTGAACGGCATGAGATAACAGGTGGGGATGGTGAACCCATAGAGGTTAAATGGCAGAAGTAAA
>JAGYMU010000177.1 GCA_018399995.1 Halanaerobiales bacterium
TATGCCCTTTAAAATGAACATATGTTTATGATATAATATATTTAACAGCTAACATTTAGGAGATTTTAATAATGAATACCTATAAAAGCACAAGACATGCAAAGTTTCTTTTAAATTATTATGGTGGGTCACTTTTAGATTATCATAAACACATATTTTAGATAATCCTAAAATTAAACAATTAACCTTAGATACTATCAATGAATTAGCTGATACACATAAATTTGAAGTGTTAGATACTGAAATAATGCCAGATCATATACACCTTTTTATATCAGCTTTGCCTAAGTATTCTCCCAGTAAGCTAATGAATATCATTAAAGGTACTACTGGAGGGAGAATATCAAAGCACTTTCCAGAGTTGAATATTAAAGGTTCTATGTGGACTAGAGCATATTTTGTAGCTACTGCAGGTAATGTGAGTTCTGAAACTATCCAACACTACATTGAAAATCAAAGGTGATTAATATGCAACTAACCTATATTTTAGAGTTGTTAAAACCAACTAAAAGAAAACAAAATATATTCTTAAATAATATTGCAGAAGTAGTTAAGAATCGTCAAGCTATTGCTGATAAACTTAAAGCAGGAGAAACTAAATTAAGTTCTGCTGACTTCAAAGAGATAAACCTACCTTCTGCTGTTAAAAATCAGAATATTAGAGAAGTTAAAGCTCTTTATAAGTTGTTTTTAAAATCTAATTCTGATAAAGATAATATCGAATTCAAAGCTAACCAGCCTATTTGCTATAATAATCAAAATTATAAAATTGATCATCATATAATCTCAGTTCCTCTTTATACTACTAAATGCCAGCGGTTTGCCTTTCCGGTTAAGCAGACTGAAAGGTTTGAAGAACTACATAAATATATCGAAAGCGGCTGCAAATTGGGTAAAGCCAGTCTCTTCTACAAGAGAGGTAAATGGTACTTTGCTGTAACAATTAAAATTGCTGCTAAAAAAACTTCTAACTCTAATTTGATGGGAATTGACATAGGGCTTCGCCAATTAGCGGTTGCCAGTGTTAAAAATTCTCAAGGCAAAGAAATTAATCGTCAATTCCACAATGGTAAACAAGCAGGTTTTATCCGCAAAAAGCATCGTGCGTTAAGAAGAAAACTGGGTCAATCTAAAAAAGTTAAAGCCATTAAAAAAATTAATGACAAAGAGCAGAGATGGATGAGGGATTTAAACCATAAAATTAGCCGCCAATTAATCAATCTTGCTGTGCAGGAGCAAGTTGGTACTATAATTATGGAGAATCTAGATAATATCCGAAATACTGCTAAGAGTCTTAATAGAGCAGATAGAAGCCTCCACAGTTGGACATTCTATCAACTTCAACAGTTTATTGAATACAAAGCTGAATTAGCTGGGATCAAGGTAGAATACATTAACCCTAAATATACCTCCCAGGGTTGTTCTAAATGCAATAAAATTAAGAAATCTAATCGTAAAGCTAATTTATACTCTTGTGAGTGTGGTAATCATATCCACGCTGATTTAAATGCAAGTAGAAACATAGCTAATAAATATTTAGAGCAACAATCTGCTTAGATGGTAATAGTCTAAGTGCCTGAGTGCCTATATTAGCAATAGTGCTAGGATTATGCTATTGAGGAGGGCTCGATGCCCTTCATGCTAACTCAACAATGCGTTATAAAAAAGAGAGTTAGTGAAATGCATAGTCGGCTATCTCAGGAGGGCTGATGGCACAGCCTGAAGTCGAAGTCATGACGGTCTCGATGACCAAATATCTAAATTATCATTGCGTAATAAATAAGAAAATTTAGATGAGATGGTCTCGATGACCAAATACTGAAACTATCATTGCGTAATCAAAAGAAAGTTTCAGTGAATTGGACTACTAGAAATAGACTGTCTTCTAATCATTCGACAACCTTAATGTTCTTGTATGAACTGCTTAAATACGTGGTGCCTGTGGTGCAACCTCGCAAGTTCTTTTAAGGAATCCTCGTTTGTGAGTGTTAACGAACGGGCGGGGAGGATGTCAAAAGATGGTTAGAATATTTAAATATGCAGAAGAGCAGGGAAAAGTAGAAGAAGCAAGGCAAATCTTAAAGAAGCAAATTAAAGCTAAGTTTGGTAATTTAGATGAAAAAACAATTAAATTAATCAATGAAGCTAA
>JAGYMU010000178.1 GCA_018399995.1 Halanaerobiales bacterium
ATCGTGCTCATCAGGAAAGACAAGAACTAATTAGAGAAATAATTAATTCTATGCCAACACCAAAAATATATTAACAATGAAAGACTTAGATTATTTTTTACAATTGATGGATAATAAAACTCCATTTTCTGTGGCAAGATTTAATGATGGAGAATTAGGAGCTATAACACAGACAATGGATGTTATTAGTCGTGGAGATCAAGATGTTTCTACGGAGCTGTCAAATAAACTAAAAGAAGCTATAAAACATAGACAAAAAAATTATTTTGTAGGTATGCCAGATTCTAAATACCGTAAGTATACTAGGGTTGCTAAAGATTTGGTTGGCGATTATGAGAATGTAACAAGTTCTGTGATATTCCATGATTCTAACTGGATAAAAGCCATAACAGAAATTCCAAAACGATTGGATGGTTATGATAATATAGTGTGGGTTGGTTCAGAAAGACATGATATTAGTAAACTTCCATTTAAAATTACAGAATATGTTCATGTTAATCATAAAAATGCATTCAATTCTTACGGCAGATTAAGAGATTTAACACCATTAAAAAACACATTAATATTTATGTCGTGCGGTTCTCTTGGTAGAATATTGGCTAAAGAGTGGTTTGAGCGAGAACCTGAATGCACTATACTTGAAGTGGGGAGTATTTATGACCCTTGGGTATTAGGAGTAAAACGAAGATATCAAAAAAGACTTTGGAAAGATTACGAATCATTAAATAAATAAATATGCCGTTAAAGAAAGAAGTAATTGCTAAATATATTAGTCCTGTTTTTTTTGAGACAGGAAGTTTTCTTGGAGATGGGATACAGAAAGCGTTAAAAGTTGGATTTCCAGAAATAATATCTATTGAAGTAGCTAAAGATAAATATAAGAAATGTTTAGAACGATTTAAGTCTAATAACAATGTAAAGTTATACTTAGGTGATGTTGAATTAATGCTGTGGGATTTAATTAAGGATATTAATAAGCAGATGACTTTTTGGTTGGATGCACATTTCTCTGGTAGGGGTACTGGCAAAGGGCTAAGAAATGATCCTATAATTCAAGAACTAGAGATTATTAAAGAACACCCTATTAAAAATCATATCATTATGGTTGATGATTTAAGAAACTTAAATGTAAATAAAGTTAAAGAGAAGCTTTTAGAAATCAACCCTGAGTATGAGTTTATTTTGGAAAATGGTCATATTAAAAATGATGTATTAGTAGCAAAAGTATAATAAAGATGAAGCAGATAATTTCAATGTTTGATGGCTCAACAAAGCATGGTGGATTGACAAATAGGCTTGCTGGTATTATATCTTTTTATGAGATAGCTAAATTTTATCATAAAAAATTTGGAATACATTTTATTTTTCCTTTCCATTTAGAGAAATTTTTGCAACCCAAAAATCATGATTGGATTGCTAGAAAAAAAGACTTACACCTACTTCCTGTTAAGAGATTTAAAATGATGGATAACAGAGTGTGTTTAGATGATATGTTGAATTCTTTGAATTATAGAGAAGGTGTGCAGTATCATGTTTATTCTAATATTGATATTTTAGATATATTTTATGATGAAAATGAGCACAAAAAGGCTTGGTCTAAAAATTTCCATGAGTTATTTCAAGTATCTCCATTTCTAAGAAAAGAACTTAATAAATATAAGTTTTCAGATGATTATGTTGCTGTTCAATTAAGATTTTTAAATCTGTTTGGCGACTTTAAGGATACATCTCGAAAACTTGCTATATCTTACAAAGATCAACATATCTTGATGAATGAGTGTAAGGAAATAATTGATTTAATAAAAAAGAAACATCCAAAACAAAAGGTATTTGTCTCATCTGATAGTCAAAAGTTTTTAAATTTTATCAACAAAGATAATCAAGTAATGATTTCGAGTGGAGATATTAAGCATAGCGACATGCATAGTAGGGGTAGAGCACACATTAGAACATTTGTTGATTTGTTTCTGTTAGCAGAAGCATCTCATATTTATAATATTAAGTTAGATAATATGCATAAGAGTTACTTCCCTGTATACGCATCATATATTAATAATGTACCATTTACAAGGGTGTGGGGCAAGGATAGCGATTTAAACATAACATCAAATAAATAAGCATTTATGGCACGC
>JAGYMU010000179.1 GCA_018399995.1 Halanaerobiales bacterium
TTGATACTGCTGATTCACCATGTGCTGGAGAATGTTGTGACGACGATTGTTCAGGAGTAGGCCCATGGTCTATCACCATCTTTGATGCAGATGACGTTGTAGCAGCAGAATGCTGTGACCTGACCCTTTGCGAAGAACCTGTGGCTTTTGAAAATGGAGAAGGATGCCCGATTGAATGGACTACCGATTGTTTAGAGCCAGGTGAATATTATGTATTTATTACCCTTGAAGACAAGGTAGGCAATGAAGCTAGTATAGATTTAACTGATTATACAGGTCCAACAACAGCAAGTGAAGTATTTTACAAGCTAACAATTGCTGAAGATTGTGCCCCAACATTAGAGTTTGCTTATTGTGATTATGATCCTGCTACTGGTGATGCCAATATACAAGTAGATGGACTAGCAGGCAGCATTATTTTAGGCGACACAACTGTATGTGATTAATAAACAAGAATAAACTTACAACTAAATAAGTTTAGAAAAAAACTAACCAGAAAATTGCAAAAAGGAGCGTTCGCAAAGGACGTTCCTTTTTGCAATTAATATTATTCCCGGCACTTTTTACCTAATTGATGCCAGCTCCAGCTCATTTCCAATTTTAATATGATAATAATGTCTGTTAAATTTTTGATTATACTTGTATATTTGTTTTTATTGGCATAAAATATTGTATAATATTAAAAATATATCTAAAAGGAGAGAGAATAGATGAAAAAGATACTGGTCTTGTTACTTATTTTCGTATTAACATTTTTTGCTTTTGCCGGATGTGATGGCGTAGGTACCCCCGCAGAAGGCGAAGGAGAAGGTGAAGGTGAAGAAGAGCCCGAACCGGCAAAACAGGTTGTTTTGGTAGAAGCATTTCTTTCTGCCACTTGCCCCGGATGTGCCCAAGTTAAGCCAATTTTAGAACAATTGGCAGATGAATATGATAGGGATGAAATGATCCTGGTGGAAGTAGCCCCCTGGGGTTCCTGTTCCACTACAGAGGCAAAAGAGCGTTATAATTGGTATGCTTTCAGCGGAGTTCCTCAAACCCTGTTTAACGGTACAAGTATCATCTCTGGTACTTCTTCATATAGTACTCTAAAAAGCAGGATCGAAGGAAAGCTAACTCTAACCCCCAAGATTTCTATCCAGGTCACTAAAAGCGTGAACGGGAATACTACAAACATAAGCGGTTCTATTAAAAATATCAGTAGTAGTGATTTATCCAACTTGGTTATCAACGGGATGGCCATTAAAAATTGTGGAAGTTTTGCCTATACTGCAATTGATATCTTTGAGGAAGATAAAACAACCGTCTCATCACTCGCTGCCGGTGAAACTAAAGAGTTTGAAATGACTCTGGAAGGAATTGACCTGGGTAGCTTACAAACTGACGGAGTTATCTTTGTCCAGTCAGGTTCATCCATGAAAAATATCTACCAATCCCTATTTATTGAATAACACAGTTGTCACAGGGACGGTTCTTTTGACAATATATTAGCCGTTTTTAGTTTAGAGTTTTTAGATTAAAGATAATGTTTTGTGTAAAAAGCAGGGGATAGCCAGATCAGAATGGCGGGCTTAAGTGTACAAGATTGCACAACCAGCTAAAGCAGATCTCACTATATTTAATAAATAAATTACCGGATATTGAGCGTTGCTTATTGAGCGGTGCATTTTAGATTTTTCTATAACTAAAGTAAACGCTAATGAACAAAGACTTTCTATTATTTATCTGTTTTTTGAGAAGATTTTCAAGATTTATAAAATAAAAAATACGAAGTGATCTTATTTATTAAGTCAGAAGATTTGCCGTAATAAAAAATAAATTATTAGATATAATTAAATACAAATTAAAAAAAAGAAGGGAGAATTGTTAATGAAAAAATTATTGGTACTATTACTGATCTCAATTATGGCTATCTTTGTTTTTGCCGGATGTGACGGCGTAGGTACCCCCGCAGAAGGTGAAGGCGAGGGTGAAGGTGAAATTGAAGAAATCACTGTAGAAGTGGAAGGTGAAGTCCCAGTAAACAATAAGGTCTATGTTAAAGGCGGTACTCGTGATATAACCGTAACTTTCCCTGAGCCGGTTGAAAATGCAGTAGCATATGTTACCGAATGTC